>JAIPDT010000020.1 GCA_021737545.1 Desulfobacteraceae bacterium | reverse complement strand
GGGCCTCCACGTCTGCCCAGATACGCAGCAGGGATTTTCCAAAATCCTTGAAATAGTCCTCCGCAGAGTCCAGGCTGCCGGTGAACGCATCATAGAACAAATCGCTGAAATTGGACTGCATGTTGCGGGCGGTCATTTTGGAGAATTCTTCCATGTAGTTAAAGGTTTTCTCGGTCTCGCCTTCCATTTCGTCCATTACGTTCACGTACTTCTTGCCAGTCTGCTGTATGGCCCGCATGTAAGTTTCCTGGCTTATCACGCCGGCGTCCCATGCCTTTGTTATGCGGTCTATTTCGGCCTGCATGCGCTCGAGCGGCGTGCGGGTCCGCTCGAATAGTTTTTCACCATAGCGGAAAAGATCCGGAGAAATCGGGGCGTCTATGGTTTCCGGCTTTTCTGTTTTCGGGGAGATCGTAGAAGTTATTCTTTCCGCGGTGACTGTTATGTCCTCAAGCTTTGTTGCGTTATCCCTGGCTTTTTCAAGTTCTTCATTTAAACCTTCAAGACTTACGGTGGCTTTATGCATCGGGTCTTTATCTTTGTTACCGCCTGGATCCCATTTCTCTCCCCGCATAGTTGCGGCCCAAATTTCGCCAAAATCTTTAGAACTTTCAATTATTTGACCAAGGTCTAAATCAAAACTTTTCAGCTGCTCGTTGAGCATATAAAGCATGCCGCCTATTAATCCGAATTTGCCGCCGCCGATAATCCGACCAACTAAACCGACACCGGCAGCTCCTACTACGCCTTCCGGCAATGCATCATATATTTTCTTTATTTCGCCGATCGACTCGCCGATATCTTCTATTTGGTCTGGTATGTCCTGAGTTAAAAATGTTTTGTTCGATGCCACCCAGTTGGCCATGCCGGAGGCGGCCCTTTCTATTTCAGGGGCAAGCTCTAATGTCGCCACGGTTAAAGATCGACTAATGATCTTTGAAAGATCGTCAATAGCATCCCTGGCGCTTTCCGCGCCCCGTAACAGTTCATGATCAATTTCAAGCCCAAGCTCCCGGTAGCGTTCACGAAGACTTTCTATATTGGCCACCATGTTTGTCATGATGGCGGCCTGCTCGCGTCCGAACGCGGCGGTGGCGATCCGGATCTGATCGGTCTGGCCTTCATATTCCTTCATCCGCTCAAAAACAATATCCAGGGCTTCACTGGTTGAGTCGGCATTTTTGATCATCTCAAGGGTTTCGTCGTTAACGCCCTCAAGACGGTTGATAAGCGGTCCGCTGCCTGTTTCCAGATCCGAGACCCGAGAGGCGAATTTTTTAAACGACTGGTCCAGTTTATTCGTCTGAACGCCTGAACGCTCGGCTATATAGCGGTATTCCTGAAGGGCGTCGGTGGACACGCCGATGGAGTCGGCGGTTTTTGCGATCTGATCCGCCAGGTCGATCTGGCGGTTTATCATATAGCCAATGCCTGCGGCACCGGCCGCCCCGACCATGGCGGTGCGCATGTTGACAACGCTTTTGGTGAATCCTTTGAGCCTGGCAGTTGCCGAACGGAAGGCCTTTCGCGTGGCGTCCTTGCCGGATAAAACTATCTGCAGCCTGTGGTCAGCCATTTAAATGCGCTCCCCTTTTAATTTTTTCCGGTAATTATATGCGATATTACGCTTTGCCTCGGTCTCGTGGGCATTCCAGAACGGCCTCATGATCGGCCTGGCAGGCACGTCGAATTCCTGTGTGCCGGATTTTATAAAGAAAAACGGCTTGTATTTGGACCGGTCCATTTCTCCGCCGTATTCGGCCAGAAACCTGCGCTGCTTTCGCGACACGTCTATATCGAATCCCTCTTGCTGTTTTTCCGCGATGCGCTTCCAGGATTTTGAGACCTTCGGCCCGACCCAGCCTATGTGCATTTCAACCGGGTCTTGTCTGGGGATATAATAGCGCACAGCCTTTGCAAGAGGCGCGAGCGGTTTTTTGCGGCGGCGGCGCTTCCTGGAAATCATGGACATGGGCTCGAACTGCCTGCCGCCAGGCGCTTGCTGTCTTATCTCCTGCTTTAAAACCTTGCGCAGCCGGAAGCCCTCGACTTTTATCGCTGTTGAAAGCGCTTTTTTCTGGCGGCGGGATTCAGCCTTAAGGCTTTTTTCAAGCCTTTTTGCGCCTCTTATCGCCGGGTTTATTTTTATCATCGCGGTTTTCTTTTTGGGGTTTTTCCGCCTGTTCTTTTAGCTCTTCAGCCTCGAGCATGCGGATCTTTCTAAACACGTCCGGGGTAACTTCTATTTCCAGCATCTCGGCCACCGGCCAGATCTGGGAATAATCCAGGCCGACTATTCCGAATCCCGAAACCCTCCATTGTGACTGCAGGGCGCAATACAGATCCCAGGCATCCTCGTTTTCCTCCATTAGCTCCGGAGCCTGGTTGTTTTCGCACCCCTCGCACGGCGGCTTTTTTTTTGCCTGGTAATATGCTTTTGTGCACGTGTTGCAATATTTTATCCTGTCCTGGTCGGCGTGCCACCGCCAGGACTCTAATAGTTTTTTGCCTCTTCCCCGCTGCCGTACGTCGCTTTCATTATCTCGTTAAACACCCGGACCGACTCGGAGTTGCACTGCTCATTCAGATATTCGATGTCCTCCGGTGCAAGTATGATCTCAAAAACCTTGTCCGCGGCCTCATCGGCCTGGGAGACCCTGAGTCCGCTCAGGTTTATGCCGTGCTCGGTTCTAAGCCATTTAACCTCTTTTCTTTTCAAGCCGCGCACCTGGATTTCCCTGCCGCCTGCCGTGACCTTTCTTTCATCTCCCATTAGTAATCAGCTCCGTCGTTGTTGTTTGTAAGTTCCACGACCACCACTGATACGTCAGTGGCGTCGTCGTAATAAGCCTGCCAGGGAAGAGACAGGGTCACGCCCTGGGGCCCCGAGACCTCCGGAGTGTTTCTTTCGAGCTGGACTTCGTTGAAAGTAATCCAGATCTCCAGGTCCCCGTTTGTAAAGCCGAGCGCGATGGAAGTTTCTGTCGAATTTATGGCCTTGTCTATCAGGGTGCGGTCCTGGAAAAGCGCGGTAATATTGCCGGATGCCTCGAGTATTCCCTCGAAAATATCGCTTAATCTGCCGTTGTTTCCGACCGGGCGGGCGGTATCCGCGTCAAGGCCGAAATTCACCGTGAAATCGCCCTCGGTGATAATCGCGGACGTTGAACCGCCTTCCTTAATCTGGGCCTGAAACATCTGAAATCTCTGAAAAGACGGCTCCACCGGACCCGAATCATACGCAACGTCGTTTATGTTCTCATCCGCCCCTAAAATCTCGAAGCTGGATACCACCTCGCCGTCTCCGCCGAACTCCAGAGACCATGATCCGATTTTACAGCCGTTGAACTTGGCATACGCGATCGCGGCCGAAGCGTCGGCGAACTTGTGTTCTATTACAAGAGACGGCTGGATGTCTCCAACGGTGAACTTGTGGGTATACGGCGTCGACGTGCCGGTGGTGGTAGGTGATCCGAACATGGCCTTTAGCCAGTAGGCAAACGCCTCTGCGTCAACCGGCACCTCCAAGGACCCGGAAGCCTCTATGTTTCCGTCAAACGGCGGCGCAGGGTTTCTGTGCCCGCGCCTGGTGTTCGGCCTGTTTTTCGCCCTGCTGGAGCTTAACGTCAAGCTGTTTATCGGCATCAATCTCGCATCCGGGGTCTCCGGGTCAGTGCCGAAACTTGGCTCGAAATCCAGCAGGCAGGTTGATTTATATCCCCTTGCGGTTCCCATTTTTTTTATATCTCCTTTTTATTCATTTCTTACCGGATTTCCGCTGCCCAGCGTCCAGGGTGTTGTTATCTGCAGGGACTGGTCCGCGAGCGCAAACGCAAACTGAGAGATCGTGTCGTAATCAACGCTTACGGACTCGATCCTGCTTGATTCCGTGGCCTCGACAACCCCCGCCTGGGCCCGGAGGGCGAGCTTGCGCAGGTGCTCGACGTTTTTCGGCCCGGTAAACTGCAGTATGTTTTCAATGTCTGCCCTGGACTCGGAGCGCTTGTCATATACCATGACCACGTTTCCGATCGCGTCGGCATAGGTGCTGCCGCCGTACTGCTTTTCCGTGGGATACAGGCATACGCACGGACAGTCCTCTTTTTTGGGGGGATTCCGGACATCGAAATTCATGAAAACCCTAACCGATTTTCCGTACTCGTTCTGGCACCAGGTCTCTATGTCCGCATCGGTTGCAATCGCTTCGGCCAGGTCGTTCATCAACTGTTCAATATCCATACAAGGCCCCTTTTAAAACCCGAACTGCACGTTTGCTTCCAAGACCAGGCGCCACTCGTGCGCGTTTTCCTGGAAGGCGTATTCCACCGCCCAATCAGATCCCGAAACCGTAACCAGGTTCTGATAAGCCGGAGCCGGCCAGTCGCTTTTGCGCACCAAAACCTCCATTACATCACGTCGGCGTGGCCTGCCTTCCTGGTCCGAATCGTCGCCCTTGCGCTCTGCAGCGCGCAGATAAAACGGGTTTTGCGCAGCACCGTCTGTCTCCGCGGAAAACACCCAGGGCAGGTCAGGATTATAAAGCAGATTGATATCTGTCTGCCGCTGCTGTTTTAACGTGGGCACCGCCATGTGCTATCTCCTGATCTTTTGTCTTACAACTCCGATGTCGTATCTGCCCCGGATCCGGTGGGCACGCACCGCGGTGTCGATATACGCGTCAGCCATCTGGGGATAGACCAGGACCTGCCAGCCGCACTTGCGCAAAACCTGCAGGGCGTTTCTTTCATCCTCGGTCATCTGCCGGTCGATATCCGCCGCGATTTTATGGAAAATTTCCCTGGGGCTTCTGTGCTTGCCTATTGGCTCGCCCACCTTGCCCCGGGGCGCCCGGTCGGCCGGATCTGCTTCGCCTTCCTGTGGATCCGGCTCCGGGGTGTATTCTCCCGGCCTTCCGTCAACCACCGGCTCCGATCCCGGCCCGAATTTCCGGAAAAGGATCTCTTTTCTGTCGGGCGGGGACTCCGGATCCGGGCCGGAGAGCTTTTCCAGGGCCTCTATGAGCTCCGGTTTTTTCATGCCGGCGGCCCCGGGAACTCCGCGGGATTTTGCAAGTTCCCGGAGCTCTTCGGCATACATTTTTTTTATATCTTCCATGGTTTTAAGCTCCCTGTATTTTCAGGTCATGATTATTGTACGTTTGTGATCCGATAACTGACCGCATCGGCAATGTCGGATACAATGACGCCAGAGTCGTTATAACTCGCAAGCAGCCGCTCGTCGGAATCATGACGCACCCGGACCACTTCAGAACGCACGGTTTCATCCCTGTAAGTCTCAACTATAGTGCGTCCCTCGTTTTCACCGGACTCCTCGGCCCAGAAAAAGGTGCGCCCGATACATGGCACGGAAATGTCCGGATCATCTGTGGTAATGGTTAGCATGGCCTGATCGTCCGGCCAGAACCTGGCAATGGTCGCGTCCTGGCCCTTGTCTGCGGATGAATACACCCCGCCGCCGACCAACACGTTTTCAATCCCCAGGGCCTGGGCGAGCTGTCTGGTGGTCATGTTATTGATGTCAATGCCCGGAAATGTATATTTGATCCGGTCCACCATCTGATCGCAGTTTAAAAGCAGCGGAAAGGTCTTTGACGAAATAATGAGCGTGTTAGGCTGCATCCCGCACTGTGCCTCCACCGCCAGTTTTGCGTCGTTTATGTCGTCAAAGGGCGTGGCGGTCGCGCTCGCGCTCCACTGTGTGCCCAGGGCGTGGGCGGCAAATCTGCTCGAATCAAAGGTCTTGTCCGCAATCCTTTTTTCCTGAGAGCTCAATATGATCCTGGTGGCCCGACGGGATTTAACCATTTCCACGTCAAACAAAGACCCGTAAAGAGACAGCAGCCTGTCGTCTATGGCCTCTTCCCAGCCGTTTTCCCTGGTGGCGTACAGCCCGTTTTCCCAGCCAAAATCGCTCCTGTTATAGCTGCCCCCGGAGTTTCGCCGGGTGTCTTCCAAGCGCAAAAGTGCTTCCCTGGGAATAACCGGGAAACCGGAGGTTTCTTTTGCCACCGGAAAAGCCGGCATAACCTGCAGGGAAATAAATCTGGCGCCCATGCTCGCCTTGAATTCATCCACCACGCCGCCCAGATCCGGACGGATGATTGCGCTGTTGGGTTTTGGTTCCATGAGCATATCTCCTTTTTTTTAAATGATAATTATGTTTTTAACTGTTTATCCGTTATAGCCACGGGTTTTATGTTACGGTCTCCACGTGATTGTAGTCATACGGCAATATTTCTATGATGCTGCCGTCCCCGGATGCCGCTTCCAGCGCCTTGCCGATCTTGCGGTAATCACCGGCGCCTGAAGGCAGAGCCTGGATCTTGCCGTCCGCGGCGGCATACACATCCGCGTCAGCGGAAATTGCGCCGCCTGCTTCCACTTCCAGTGTGCCGGGCTCGTTTAAAAGCGAGACTGTCACGTATTCGCCCGCGGCCTCTGCGGAATTCCTTGACACGCCGACCGGATCGTCGGTGGCAGTGGCGGTATTGTGGATCACGTCCATACTGCCGTCGAACTTGACCAGGCGGTACTTGGATACTGCCGCGCCCGCGTCGAAAGTTTTCGGACTCTTGTTTTCAGCCATTTTTTATTCTCCCGTTTTTTTAATGGTTTTTTAAATCCGGATTTCCGGCTTATATTCCAGGCTTACTGATTGTTCTTGTTTGCCTCCTGCACGAATTTTTTGTGCAGGTCCGGATATTGTTTATAAGCCTTTTTCATGGCCTCGGCCTTGGTGCATTTCTCCTCTGCCTGGATGGCTGCCACTGCCTGGTCCCATGACTGCGGCCCCTTGCCGTCGCCTCCGCCGGCGCCTACATCCTGGGCCCCGGCATTGTTGATGCCGTTTAACATCTGGCTGCGGAACTCGCTGTCTCCGCCCTGGCCTCCCTGGCCGTCTCCTGCGTTCTGGCCGTTACCCAGGGCGTCTGCCATAGCCTGGTACTGCTCGACAGTAACCCCGCCTTTGACCACGGAGGCGAACTTGTCTCCTGCATCCTGGCCGAAATGGATCTTGGCCAGGCCAAGAATCCGTTCGGTCTCTGCCGAAACGGCCTCTTTTTTCGGGGTTTCAACATCCACTCCGGCCCGGGCCGTTTCCGCGGCCGAATCTGCGATCTGCTTTGCCAGCTGCGGGAAAGCCTCCTGCAGCTGCTCTTTGGTGGTAATGTCCTTGATTTCCATGGTATTCTCCTTTTTTCCGTATGTTGCCTGTTTATATACAAACCCGCCGGCAGATGTTTTGCCGGCAAGCTCTGCCGCCGTCTCTATTGCATCGTCAAGGCTGCCGAGCCTGTCTGACAAGCCGACGTCTATTGCCTGCTGGCCGATAAACACCCGGCCCTCGGCCATTTCGGATCTGACCTTGTCTTTATCCGCATTGCGGAACCTGGCCATGGCATCGATAAACACGTCGTATGTCTGGTTGAGTCTTTCTTCGATCATTTTGCGCGCCTGATCCGAAAGCGGCTCAGCATCGTTTCCGATAGCCTTGTATTTGCCCGCGGTCAGATACGTGACCTTGATCCCGGCTTTTTCGTCCATCTTTGACATGTCCACGTGCACGGTGAGCACGCCGATGGAACCGTCGGCCGCGGTCGGGGAAATTATTTTTTTGTCCGAGGCAGATCCTATCCAGGTGGCAGCAGACGTGATCTGGCCGTCTGAGAAAGTCACGATCGGCTTTTTTTCCCGCAGACCGTTTACGTATTCTGCAAGCTCGGAAACCCCGTTTACCCGTCCGCCCGGGGAGTCCACATAAAGCACTGCCGCTTTTACCCGCCTGTCATCCATAGCGGCGTCAAGATCCGCCCGAATCCGGTCTATCGACGCTCCGCCGAAAAGAAAGGACAAAAACCCCGCGCGTTTGGTGATGCTTCCTGACACCGGAATGACCGCCACGCCGTCTTTTACCGTGAGCTCGGGTTCGTATTGTTTCTGCTCTTGTATTTTTATCTGCGCCTGGTCCATTAATTCCGTACGCATCAGACCGGGCAGGGAATTTATCATGTGATCCAGGGCCTCGGGCGTTATCGCCCAGATACTTCCATCTGAAAAATCATTAAGATCCATTTTTTTTCTCCTCCATTCTATCAACAACCGCATCTGCAATGTCTTCAGCAGAAGCAGACGCGCCTGAAAGCTCGCTGTCATTTCCGCTCTGGGACTGCTGCGAGTATATTCCCCTGTTGACAAGATCCTTTTTCTCTTTTTCAACCTGGCGTATCACGGCCGCGGGGTTACCCCCGCCTTCCAGGATGATGCGCTCCAGGGTCTTGGAATTGTTTTCCCACTGGAGAAAATCGCTCTTGGCCTGCTTGTAGGGCTCGATGTCGCCCTTGGGCGGGCCGTACCAGTCGCATGCGCAGATGGCGTCAATGTCGCGGTAAAACCGGTCCGTGCCGCCGGAAACGGGCAGGTCCCCGTTTAAAAACGCCTCTTCCTGCAGCATGGTCCAGGCCTTTTGCGAGTTGCCCTGGCCGTGATGGTTGCGCCGGAAGGTATATACCCGCCAGGCCTCTAACATCGCGCTGCGGAAACCCGCATGGCTGACCCCGTCCACGTCCTTGAAAAGCACCGGATAGGGCACGCCCAGGCCGTGGGCAAAGGATTTCTTGATCTCGCGCACAAACGGCTCAAACGTAGTGCCCGGCCGGGAAGCGGAAATCGGGTGCGGCTTTTCCCCGGTGTTGCCATAGTAGATGGCGCCGGGATTTAGCTCCTGGTAATAGTTCTTTTTCTCCTGGCCCCCGGCCGCGGTCTGCTGCACGTCGTAGAAATCCGACATGTTATTTGCCATATCAAAGGGGTTCTGCCCGCCCTGCAGCTCGATAAACAGGGCAAAGGCCGCGGTCACCACGTTGGAGACCAGCTCGGCGTTCAAGAAATCGGACAAATCCTTAAATCCCTTAATACATGAAGCCAGCGGCGAAGTGCCCCGGTACTGCTCCGGGTCCTCGGCGATAAAATCATGAAGGACCATCCAGCGGTGCCCGCGCCGGACCGGAATCCGGGCGAAATTGCGGGAATGATCAGACAGGATCTTGCCGGACTCCACGATCTTGATCCATGCGTGGGTGGGCGTGCCGCTCTTATCAATCTCCACGCCGTCGTATATGTTGCCGGCATTTCGCTTGTCCGTAGGGGTCTTCATGCGCATGGGGTTTAAATTTCGAAAACACAGGCGATAACGGCGCCCGGGGCGTCGGCGCATGTGCACCAGGGTCAGGGATTCGCCGTATTGCATCAGGCATTTTTCCCAAAGAAACTGAAGCTGGCCGAAATGCATCCGGCCGGAAACATCCGCGTTCGGGTAAAAGCGGGACCATGCCAGGCGCTGGGCGGTCTCGATCTGATCTGCCTGGTCGCGCGTAATGCCCAGCAGGTTTTCGTCAATGCTGGGATACGGGGTCAAGCCCGATCCGATCACGGTTTGCGGAAAGGAATTGACCACCCCGGCCGCGTGCGGATCCGAGCCCACCAGGTCGGAAATCCGGGCCTGGATGGTCTCCCGCTGGCGCACCACCTGGTCATCATTTAACAGCCGGCGCGGCTGCCAGTTGCGCAATGAACCCTGGTTGCCCGCCGCGCGCTTGGTATAATGGATCTGCGCCGGCGGCATGGGCCGGTTGTCCGGGCCGTAGAGCACCGGGCCGGATCCGGACGCAGCGGAAAAGCTCTGCACCAGGTAATCAACGGCCCGGGCGGCCACTGCCTGCTGCTGGTTGGCCCGCGCTACCGTATCCATCATTGCCCCCCAAACAGGCCGGTGACAATGGCCGGTCGGCGCACGCCGGTTTCCGCCTCCAGGCGGCGGATGAGCTGATCTTCCCGGTCATATAATACCTTAAGGCTGGGCCGCTTGACCGAATCCGCCCCGGACCCCATTTCCTGGCTGGCCAGGACCTGCTCGATGGCGGCTTGTACTTCCTCGAGCTGCTGCTGGGTCGTCTTGATCGCCATTACATGATCCGCTCCGTTGATTAGGTTCAAGGTTCAAGGTTCAAGGTTCAAGGTTCAAACCGTGAACCAGACCTGCATTTTCTGAAAAAACACCCATGGTAATTTTGAACGCAGATTACCATGCGGTTTTTCCCGAAATCGGGTGGAGCGGGTTTTAGCGAGAGATAGCGAGTTTTAATACGAAAAAAGATGTTGACAGGGGTTTTGGCGCCCCGGCCGGAGCGGGCGGGATAGAAGTGTTAAGTTTTAAGTGTTAAGTGGTTAAGTAAAAACCGCCGGGCCAGGACGGCACCGGCGGCGGAAGTGGGCTTTTGCGGCAGGCGACTATTAGCCGGCATCCTCTGCAAGCAGGGGCGCCAGCCAGACATCAAAGGCGTCTTCTTTATTGCGCGGCAGGTTCCAGAATCCGCCGGCCCACATCTCCAGGCAGGCGACCTGGAACCGATACAGGCTCTGCAATTTACCCATCAGCGTTTTTTTCTCCACCTCCCATTTGTTTTCGTATTGTCCGGGATACAAATCAAAGCTGTCCTGGATGGCAATAGGCAAATACTGCCCGCTCATCCCGAAGCCGTCGGTAAACACGGCACCGTTCATCACGTCCAGTATCATCATCAGCTCGCCGCGATCCAGGCGGCCGCGCAGCTCGGCAATGGTGCGCCGGTACAGATACGGCATTTCCTCCAGCGCCCACGTGGCACCGGTGTTTACTTTTGAAAAAAACTGCTCATACCATTGAGCGGTTTCTTTTCGAATCTGCGGCCCGATTTTTTGATATTCCGTTTTTTTACGTTCCATGCTGCCTCCTTTTTGGTTTGCTCCGGCCGGGCAGGCCGGGGCCGGTCGCTTATTACAGCTGCCAGTTATTCGGTATATTTGCCTTTGCCTCATCTGACAAGCCCAGGCGGATTTCTCTGCCGCGGCCGTAAGACTCTTTTTCGCAATATGCGCGAAAAGCCTCCGTCAGGAACCATCCGGATGCAAATCTTTTGAGCACGACCATGGTCCCCTCCGGCCGGCCGAAATACTTGTTTGCCACCGCCGGCGGCAGGGAATCGATCCGGCAGCCGTTCCAGTGCTTCTTCAGGATGCGCAGCTCAGCCAGCTTCTCTTCGGCCTTTTCGATCACCTTGTCGATGTCATCGTCAATCAGCCTGGCGCTGCAGCCGGCCTCGGCCTTGTCAATCGCCTCTTGCACCTTGTCTTTGTTGCTGATATTGATTTTCATAATGCCCTCCTTGATGCATAAATGTTAAGGGGTGCGCCCCGGTGCCGGCCCCATCCGACACCGGGGTTTTTTTATACCAGCCCCCGGCGCTTGGCCTCGGCCAGAATGTCCTCATCGAAAAATTCGGCCAACGGGCTGGGCGCGTCTTGTTCGGTGTTGATAATTTCGGCGATTTCATCCCGGCAGCCCAGGGCCCAGGCCCGTTCGCGGGTCTCGCCTTCGTACTGATAAAGTTCCTCCAAGCCGGATTCGGTCACCCGATAAAGCGTAATTTCCGGGTGCCAGTTCTTCGTCGAGCCCGACTCGTCGTAGCAGAGCACATGCGACCCGACAGCTAATTCTGCCTTGTCTCCGCCACGCAGCCAGGAGCCGACAAAGGCGTATCCGTTTGATTGCTCTTTATCGACTTTCTCCAGCAGCTTGCGCCAGCTTTTTTTCCTGTGATCTCTTGCTTCCGGGATTCTTACGATGGCTTTCATGGCGTCCTCCTTGCTTGGCGTTGTTTTTGTCATTGTTTGACTTTAATATAACCCGGGATTTTGTTTATGTCAAGAAAAGAAATTGATTTTTTCAAGAAAATTTCAAGAAAATGTTTAACCATAAAAAAGCCCGGAATCAAAAAAAACTCCGGGCAATTAAAGTACTGAAATTAAGTGGTAAAATAAAGATGCGGCAGCTAAAAGAGAAACGATGCCGCCCAGTCTATAAAGCGCCCCAGAAAAAATCCGAAAAAGGAAAGAACCTTAATGGCAACGAAAGCGCACAAGAACACCCATAAGGCGTCCCGTATGAAATCCAGAGCATCATCCTTTCTGCTGGCTTTGCCCGATTCCGCCTCAACTGGAAAAGGTATGTGCCTCATTCCGGAGTCATCATCCATGCCCCACCAGGCACCGCCGCCGCGAAGCCCCCTGGTCGCTTCCCGCCGTAAAAATTCTGTTTTAGTTGTGTGCTCCTTGTTCATGCGGATCCCCCTTTTTTTATTCATGCCCTCCGAATAAAATCTATTTTCTTGTAATTATCAGAAATCGCCCGGCACGTTCCAGGGTTTTCTGCACCAGGTCCGCGCCTTCCTGGACGACCTCGAACACGTCTGCCCGAAAAATCCGGGAAATGGTTTTGTGCCGGCGCACCAGGCGCGAAAGCCGGTTGATCCGAAGCAGCCGGGCGAACCGGCCGATGCGGAAAATCCGGAAAAACGGAATCAACAGCAGCAGGTCCAGCCAGGCGCGGCGTAAAAAATCGGCCCACCCGGCAGAACGGCGAAAGATCACCACCAGGTCAACCACGAACACCGCCCCGATCGCACCCGACACCCACGCGGCCGCCGGCGCCCATGCGGCCGGCCCGGCCAGGGAGACTGCAAACACCCCCAGCCAGACCAGCGTGATCACATCGACAAATATTTCCCAGGCGCGTTTCATGGCCGGCTCCTTTATCAATCCGTCCAGTAAGCAGTTCTGTCCGGGTGCGCCGCAGACTCCAGCGGCCATGGCTTTACCGGGGCTTGCTTGGCCGGCTGATACCCGCATCCGTTCACGCATCTGCCGCGGACCACCACGCAGCCGCAGATCCCGCACGTGCCCCAGTACTGTATTAATCCGGATTCGGTGTCCGCATCCTGGTCCGTGCGCTTGGAATTCACAAACAAAGCGCAGGTGCCAAACCCGGCCCAGAAAATCAAAAACCCCGGGAAGATCAAAAAATACCATTGCATCACAGAACCCCTTTCCGCCGGCTGCGCCGGCTGTTTTTTTTACCCGGTGCGGCCCGCAGCAGACGAGCACCCGAGCGTTCTGGCAATATCTGCGCGCTCAAAAACCTTTTTGACCAGATACATCACCTCCATTTCAATGGACCGCAGGTCTGCATCCGCAGCTTCCACCAGCCGATCATAGAGCTCTGGAGGCCGGTCAAAGTCCAGGACCAGCCGGCGCTCGCTTATATTCCCGGACACCGCATCTGAACCGCCGGCGGCGGAATCGGATTGCCGGTCCGCTTTGGCCGGTGCCGGATCCGGATTTCCTGCAGGCGGATCCGGCTGCCTTGCAGATTTCTGCCCGGCAGCTTCCGCCTCTGCGGCCGCGGCCTTTCGCGCGGAAACGTGCTTCTGGCGGATCTCGCATTTTTCCCGGTCCTTCGGGCACCCGTCCAGGGTGCCGCATTCGGCGTCCGCCACGCGCCGGCAGACATTTTCCGATGCACAGTAAAACGGTTTCATCTCCATACCCATCCCCTCCTGTTTTTCTTAATCACTTAAAACGCAACACTTAATCACTTGTTTTTTTCGTGTGCTTCCTGGCACGCCACGCACCGGGTGCACCCGGGCACGGCGCACCGGCGCGCCTCCGGAATATCTTCGCCGCAGTCCGCGCACTCAGCCGACCCCTTGTTTCCGGCAGATGCCTGCTGCTGCGCCCGCCGGATCCCGTGCCGGATTTCCGCATCCGTGTATTTCGCCGCCCTGTCAATAATATCGCCCATGTCCGCGCCCTTTCTGTTGCAATCCTTGAACCTTGAACCTTGAACCTTGAACCTAATTTACCCCCGTAGACCCAAAACCACCCACGCCCCGCTCGGTGCTCTCCAGCTCGTCGGCCCAGCAGAACGCAAATTTCGGCGCCGGCCGGATCATGAGTTGTGCGATCCGGTCGCCGGCTTCGATCTCCTGGCGCTCGCGGCCGATATTTTTCACCGGCACCATGATTTCGCCCCGGTAATCCGCGTCAATCGTGCCGATGCCGTTTAAAAGGATTAGCTGCTTTGCCGTGGAGATCCCCGAGCGGGATCTGACCTGGCCCTCGTATCCCTGCGGGATCTCCATGGCAATGCCGGTGCGCACCAGGGCCACCTGGCCGGATGCCACGGTGCAGGATTCTACTGCAGCAAGATCCGCGCCCGCCGCACCGTCGGTTTTGACCTGGGGCATCTGCGCATCCGGGTGCATGGCCTTGACCCGCACGAAAGGCACCTCGGATTCCGGACGGCTCTCGGGCATCTTGAGCCAGGCCGCGGCCGCCAGAAAAATCACGCGCAAAAACAGCGGCAGGCGGTTGCCGGCCTCGCGGTCAATCCAGTGCAGGGTTTTGCCGATCTGATCGATCAGGCCGGCCGGCGGCATTTCCCAGGGCCTGGCCATGGCGCCGGGCATCTCGTTGTTTGCCAGCATTTCCCGCAGCCAGCCATAGACCACGCACCACTCGTGGGCCCGGTAGCTCATGCCCGGCACCCGGCCGGTCTCATCCAGGTCCTGGTCATAGATCTTGGCCGCGGCAATGGCCGCGTAATGGCCGAGCTTGAGCATGTCCAGGCGCTCCTGGCCGGCCCGGCGCTGGGTTCCGTGGCGGCGCTGATACCGGCGCATCTGCCAGATGCAGTCGGCAATCGTGTATGCCGTGGCCTCGTCTTCCGGAAAGTCTGCGTATTGCCCGACGGTGTAAAACTGAATGTGGCTGATCATGGCCTCGTGATACTGGTCCAAATGCGAAATCAATGCGTGTGCGGAATGCATGAATTTTTTCTCCTTTGTTATATGGGTTCGTCTTCGTCTTCTGCCGCGGCCAGGTCGGTCTGAGGTTTGGACGGCTTTGTGGCCAGCTTCATCCAGGATTCCACGTTCTCGCGGTGGGCCCGCCACTTGCCGCCCCAGAACACTGCCGGAAAACCGCGGGAAATCACGTCCGGAAAAAGCTGCTTGCCGATGCCGGCCACCTTGCAGATCTCCTCCTTGCCCACCAGGATCTTGTCGCTTTTCTCCATGCCTGCCCTCTTTAGCTGTATTGCCGGATCCAGGACGGCAGATCGTATCCGCCAGGCGCCTGATCGGGCGCGCTCTGGCCGGTCCGGCCTGTCTTGCCCGGGGTCTTTTTCGCGCCTGTATCCGCGCCGGATCCCGGCGCCACCATTAAATGAATCCCGCCGTGTGGCCATTCCGGATCCGCGGCCGCGGCCGCATACACTTCGCAGTCCAGCCAGTCGTTTCGGCGAGAGCCCTTTTTCTGCCAGGAGAGCACGCCCTTATCATCTTCGACCTTGTGCTCCGCGGTGATATGGGCAAAGTATTCGTCCCCGGTATCTGCGTGCAGCCAGGCGCAGAGCTCGGGCTCTCTTGCCGCGGCCTGGCCGAGGCGGTGGAAAAACGCGTCCTTGAACCGCTCGGTATCCAGGGTCAGGATCTGCAGGCCGCCGGGCAGGGGCTTGCCCTGCGGGGTCTTGTCAAACGGTTTGGACACCTTGATGCGGTGCGGCTGCGGCCAGGACGCGCCCTGCACGCCCCAGACCCGGGCGCCACGGCCGGCGCCGTTTTTCCGGATCCAGAAGCAGGCCTCCTCAAACATGGAAAACTCGCCGAACTTGCCGCCGCCCGTATCGATTGCCGCCCGGGCAATGGCCATGCGCCGGGAAGATCCGGCCGCCGGGTACGTGGTGTCAAACAGCAGGGCCTCGATGTCCTCCCACGTGCCGAGCTTGCCGTAGTGCACCAGCCAGGACGAGTAATCCCGCGCCCAGGCCCGGACCACGAAGTAAAACCCCACCTTCTGGCAGTCGATTCCGCAGGTCAGGGCCACTGCCTCTGCCGGCACGGTCTGTGCGGGCAGATCGCAGACCGCGGCCTTGTACTCTGTGGCCACGGGTTCGCGCACCACCTGCTTGTAAGGCATGGCCTCGATCTGGGTGCGGAAATCCTTTTTCTTGTCCAGGTCCCCGGAAAGCGATTCCAAAAACACGCTGGCGCAATAGGCCAGGCTGTTAAACCGGGTGATCCAGGCCGGCAGTTGAAATGCGATATTAATCGGCCGGTGCGCGGCCAGATACGCGTTTAGCTCCAGGCCCAGGGGCTCGTCATGTCCCTGGGCGCGCCACTGGCCCAGGGCCACCGCGCGGTTGCGCAGGTGATCGTCCCAGTGCGCACCACAGTGCTCGCACTCGTATCTGGCCAGGTTGCGCCGCAGCATCTCGTTTGCATCCCGGCAGCCTTCCAGGAACTTGATCCGGTCAAAGCGCATGAGCTGATCCCGGGTGCACACCGGACAGCGCACCCAGTAGTGAAACAACACTTCGGCCTCGTCTGCGGCCTTGCAGATCGCGTCATCTTCTGATACCGGCGTGGAGATCTTCCAGAATTTGTAGGTGTCGCGGTACGTGGTAAAGCGCTTGTCAATGAGTTGGATGGCGCCGGTCTCCCGGCTGCCGCGCGATCGGTATTTTGCGCACTCGTCAGCGATCCCGTAGCGAATCGGCTTGTTTCCCAGGCGCGACGGCGACGTGGCCCAGCCCAGGTAAATTGGCATGTGGGCCAGGTTAATGCGCATCAGGGACTCGTCTTTGCGCGTGCCCGACAGATACCCCTTGAGCCGGCGGCTTGCCTTGATCATCGGCAGGATCCGGTCCCGGGAGTTTTCCTCTGCCATTTCCTGGTCCGGAAACACGTAGAGCACCGGGCCCGGGTCCTGATCGATGGCCGCGCCCACGAAATTGTGCACCGCTTCGGTCACCCCGGACTGCGGACATTTTCGCACCGCGATCACGCGCACCGAGGAAAACTGGGCCGCGTCCATAATGCCGGGCAGGTATGGGGTGACCTCGTTTCGCCACGGCCCCTCGATTGACGACATGGTCACGTGCCGGTGCTTTTCCGCCCAGGCGGATACGGCAATCTTTTTGCGCTTTCGCAGGATTTTCTTTTCCGCCCGGGAAAAACGGACCGGATAATATTCGTTGCCCCGCGCCCGGATCGCATCGCAAATATCTGCAGGCATCCAATCAGGCACGCCCGTGCGAATCTCGGGCCCGGGCAAAAACCCGGCCCCGCCGCTGCCATCATCCGGATCAAAAAGCGTCTGCTGGGCGGTCTCGGTCATTCTTCTCCCTCAAACATCACCTGGAACGAGTCGGTCTTGACATACGCGTTCATGAGCTGGTCCAGGGCGTCGTTGACCGCGGCCTTGAGCTCGCCGGCCCGGGCCGTATCCCCGCCCACCATGTGGATCCAGTCCTCGGCGCGGATCCGCACCAGGTTCCGGATGCCCTGGTCAAGCACCGCGGCCCGGGCGGCCATCTCCATTTCCAGGTCTTCGCGGGCAATCCACTTGCCCGCGTCCTTGTCCATCTCAAACTGCAGGCGCTGGGCCTCCAGCTCGGTTTTCTTCGCCTTGGCGATCGCGGCCCGGCGGTGATATTCCTTGATCTCCAGGTCATCGCCGGCCTGCACCGTATCGAGATGCTCCCTGATCCCCGCCTCGGGATGATCAATATAGCGCCGCACCGATTCGATGGTCACCGAGCCGTCGCGCTCCACCTTGAGCAGCCCCTCCCTGGCGTCGTTATACACCTTGGACTTGCTGACCTTGTAATCATTGGCCTGCAGCCACTTGATCACCGCATTCTTGCTCTTAAAAACCTGGGGCGTTTCTTCAGCCATTCGGCAGTTCCTCCCCCCTCCCTATGGTGCTTTTGTTGTCCAGGCCCTTCCGTGCACGTGATGCCATGCCCAGTCCGCAGAAACATATCCCAAGACCTCCGGCGACTGCGGAATGTATTGCAGTAGCAACTGCCCGCAATCCAGACAGGCAAGCCCGGACGGTACATATGCCTGCGTCTCGCACAACCACTGATGCGGGCAGGCGGGATTGCGGCCCAGAAACGGCTCCAAGGTAAGCTGCTGCATCTTTACTCAAATCCTTCCGATTCGAGATCGACTGAATCATCCATACCTTCGCGGATCTCGTTTGATTTCCAGATCGTCTCGTCCACCAGATCCACCACATACTGGTCCAGATCACCCCAGTTATAGGAAAGCTCCTGTAGTGATTTCTCAATTTTATCCAGGCGCCGCACACTTCCCTGGCGCGCCCGTTTCTTCGTCCATTCGGCCATAACTCCCCCTTTACAAATTGGTCAGGTTTTTTCCGGTATACCGCCCGGCCGGCAGCCGGTTGACAAACGAAAACACCTCCGGATCCCGGTAAACCAGCTCGGAAATCTTTTCCAGCACGTCATCGTTGCGGCTTGCCCAGTTGTACGGGTATTCGATCGCAAGCCGATCCCAGCGGACAAACAGGCGCACCGGGGTCTGCTTCATGGCTTTGGCTAGCTCCACAACCCCGGCCGGCAGCTTTTCCCGGCCCGGATCCGCCTTTTCCGGTTTTTCAGTTTTTCCGGGCGTTTCTGCAGGCCCGCTTTTTCCCGGCGCCGAATCCGCCGCGGCCGTCTCGACTACAGCCGCATTTTCCCGCGCGCCTGCCGCCTGAAAATCCGGACCACTTTCCAAACGCGACCGTCCAACCCGCCACCGGGGCGGCAGGCCGGCCAGGATCCATTCGCGCAGGTCCACGCCCGCGGCATACGCATCGCCCGGATCCTTGCCTTTCGGCACCGGCCAGCGCTCCATCTGGGCCCCGAAGTGTTCGGACCAGAACTTTTTTTCCTTGGCCCCGGCGCCGTCATAATCCAGGGCGTCCAGTATGCACAGCGCGCTTTTCAACCCTTCGGCCGTTTTCGTATCCGGCCGGGCAGAGCTCGATCCCAGCGCGCACACGGTCACGATGTCCCCGGCCGCCTTCCACACGGCCAGGCCGTCGAGCTCGGACTCGATGATCACCCAGGCGTCCCGGCCGCGATCGCCCAAGATCATGGGGCCGGCAAACGAGCCCGGCACCACGTAATATTTCGGACCATTTTCCGGTGCCGGCCGCCGGATCCGGATCCGATCTGCCGACCCAGCGTCATCCAGGTGCGGAATCACCAGGCCGGCCGGCAGCCACAACCGCTTCTTTTTGCCGTTGTCTTTTAAGATCGTCTCCAACCCCCAGGATTCCCGCGGCCGCCACATGTCTTTGGGATTCCAGCCGAGCCGGGCGGAAACCACGGTGCCGTAAGTAATCCCGCGGCCGGCCAGGTAATCCATCTGCGCCTTATTTTCCAACAGCTGCCCGTGGCACCAGGCCACCATCTTTTCCGCCTTGTCCCGCCACGCATCCGCGGGCGCGTCATAGGTCCGCGGGGCCCAGTTGGACCCGGCCGGCTTTTTCGCCTGCTGTGGCCGCATGGGCTCGGGCCGGTATTCGCCCGGATCCCGGTCCAGGGCTGCGCAGGCTCCCTTGAATGATTTACCGTCAAAATCGATCAGAAACTGGATGTTGTCCCCGGCCTTCTCGCACTGCCGGCACCAATAAGACCCGCCGCCCTCGTTTTGCTCCGGCCACACGTGAAACCGGTCTTCACCCCCGCAGCCGGGACACGAGCTGTGATATTCCCCGCCCTTGTTCGCCGAAACCTTGCGCGGCGCCTTTTCCAGCGTACACTGTTGAAGCAGATCCAAAACGTTCATGGTCGATCCTTTTTTCAATGGTCCTAATGGTCCTGGATGGTCCTGGTAATGGTCCAGAGGACCTAACTCCTTATTATATTTATATTTCTTTTTTCCTTTAGGACCTTCAGGACCTTTTTTAACCAAAAAAGAAAGTCAAAAAGAAAAAAGAAAAAGTTTCTAGGAATTGGTGTAAAAAAGGTCCTAATGGTCCTGCGCACCTCTACCCTTAAAAATATTCGCAGTTTTTAAAACCCCTTATATATTTTCGCACCCCCGGACCTTTACCAGGACCATTCCAAAACGATGGTCCTAACGTCCTGGGCAAATCCTCACTGGGAGTCTATGTGCTCCCGCCAGGCGTCGTTGAGATCCACGCCGTAATACACATAGATCCCGCCGCGCTTCTGGCATTCGAAATACTCGCGCATCTGCTTGCCGAACTTTTTCTGCTTGGGCACCCACCGGCCCACGTATCGCTTCCACCAGGCCTCGAATGCATCGTATAGCTCGGTGGCATTGATGGACAGATCCCCGCCCTTTTCCAGGCAGTGATCCACAAACGCGCCGAAGTTGTCCTCGTCCTCCATGTAGTCCTGGGTCTCTGCCACCACCTTGGGCGGCGGCTTTAATCCTTCCATCTGCCACTTGAGGCACCCTTCCACCAGCCACCCCAGGATCCCGGACGCCTCGGCCATGAGCTTGTCCTTTAAAAACAGGTCCGCCTTGCGCTCGTTTTCCTCCCGGGGCTCCCGGTTTTTGAGAAACCGCACGTTAAACGGAACGTTTAGCATGCGCTCCCAGAAGGCCTTGTCATTGGCATCCGCGGCCGGCTTGAAATTGGAAAGCAAAAACAGCGTGTGCGTGGGCTCGAACGTGGTCTCGTACTTGTCATGCGGGTTGCGGCCGGAGAGCTCGTCGCCGCCGGTCAGCCATTTGACCTTGGCAGCCGAAATCTTCACGCCTTCCTTGGTCTCGGATGCAAAGGCAAACCGCAGCCCGCGCAGGCTCATAATATCCGGCGTGGGCCCGGCCGAACTTTGAATCTGGTAGGTATCCAATAACAGCTCCGCCCGGATCGGCCCGGCCATAGGCCCTAGCACGTGCGAGATGGTTTCCACGATCGTGGACTTGCCGTTCCTGCCACCCGGACCGGTGAGCACCGGGAACACGTGCTCGAACTGGTAGCCCACGACCGTGGTGCCAAACAGCCGCTGCATGAAATCCACCACCAGGTCGTCATCCTCAAAGATTTCCATCAACACCTTTTCCCAGGCCTCCCTGGACTCCTCGATGCCGTGGTATTCAAACGGGCAGGCGCGCATCATATAATCCTCCGGCCGGCCGTCGCGCAGCTTGCCGGTCTTGAGATCCACCACCCCGTTTGCCACCGGCAGCAGCCAGGGGTTTTGATCCAGTTCCCGGCCGTGTATGGCCAGGGGCTCGTCGCAGGTATGGGCGGCATACAGGCAGTTGTTGCGCCGGCGCATGGTGCGCAGCGCGGAAATCCGCTTGTAAATCTCGCCCTGGGTTTTTTCCAGACGCTTGATCTTGGACTCCGAGTCCTTCTGGCCGCGCAGGTCGCTGATCTCCTCGCGGATCCGCTGGGCCTCCTTGCGGTATTCAGCCACCACGTTTTCCACCGCGGACTTGACCTCGTCCATCTCGTCCAGGCCCCAGTGATGACCCTTCCACACCAACCAGGTCTCCATGCTTTTCACGTATACAAAGCGGCCGCGGTGCAGGGTGTTAAACAGGATCCCGTCGCCCAGCTCGTTGGCCCGGAGACACTCCCGGATGAATTTTGACGACAGCTCCCCGCTTTCCTCCGAGTCGGCCTGGCTCTGCTTTTCGGCCTCGATGCGCTCGTTGACCTGCGCGCGGATATCGTCGGTGCCGGATTGCGGCTCCTGGCCGCCACCCGGCTGTGCTGCTTCGTCACTCATTGGCCATCCCGTATTCGGCAACGATTAAAAAAAAACAATTCCGGAAACAATCTTTCCATTTTTCCATTGCAGCTGATTTTCCATTCGCGGTCACAAATTGCGCTAAGCGCAACCGTATTAGAGCCCTGATTCCAGAAAGGACCCATCGGCGACGCGCAATGCACAACCCTTTTGGACCTTTGGCTTGATTAAACCATGTAAAGGGGGAAGGGGGGAAAGGCGGCGGCGCGGATGCCCGGCTCGCTCGCGCTCGCCGGGCAAAGGTGTTAATCATTTTATAACTGTCCAGAGGAAAGGTCATTCACTACCCTCCACTTCATCTATCACCGCTTGGAGGGCTTCTATTGTTTCCTGTATAATCGTGTCTTCCGGGGAGTCTTCCATGCAGATAAGGCTTTGAGCACGCTTACAAGCATCATACAGTTTATCGCGTTCTTCGATTAGATCATAAATTAACTCCATGGGGTCATCATTATAAAGCCGCCTTTCCCCTTTCCAAGCCGTACAAACAACGTCGATAACCCGGTCGTAGTGCACATAAGAAAGCTCAAAATCCTCGATGTAACAGACTTCCTTGCCGATTGACACGCTGGCGCCTAAAACTTCAGCTTTATATATAGAGCCCTGGTTTTCTATATGGGTAAAATCGCCGTTGCGAAAAATCTCAGCTGACCGACCTCTCAACCATTCTTGGTCGGTATCGCAGTCCTCTGTTTCTACATGTAATATCTTCATGGTTACCTCCTGCCTTTGTCTGAACTCATTGCGATCGCCTGCGCTTTGCGCTCCTCAAACGTGCCGCGTTGTATTGCTTCTCCCATTTATGCCTCCCTGGAAAAATGCCAGTGTTTGCAAGCTCCCCGTTGCTAAACGGTGACGGAGCCGCTACTTATCCCGTCACTGGCGGCCGGGCCCAAACGAAGGAGGTGGCCCGATATTAATCCCGCCTCGGAGCCGGGCGGAGTTTGTCGGGATCGGTCTTAATCAGCAGATAAGCGCCGGAGCCTGAAACCGGAATGCTTAAAAGATTGAGCCAGGGAAACCAGGCGCCGTCAGAGCCGGCCAGAATCATGCCCGTAAAGAACAGCAGTCCTGCAAACTGGATCAAAGCTTTACGCATCATTTGGAATCCTCCAGTTGCTGCTGCAGGAAATGATCTATTTGCAGGCACGCCTTGATAAGATCCCGGTTTTCCTTCAGACAGGTTTCGGCTTCTTGCCTGGTGAAATGATTGTCTTCTATGGATTCTGCGAGCGCGCCCGTGGCCTCTGAAAATTCCCTGGAAAGCTTTGCGATCATTCTCATGGTCTGCGGAATTTTTTCCCTGGGCGGATCCGGGATATTGAAAGCCACCCGGTTAAATCCCTCCTCGATCAGATCCAGGACCATAAGACCGGCTGATTTGCTCTGATTGGTGGAGCAGGGAGCTTGACTGTGTTCAAGTATCTGCAGAGTTGTTATAAATCCGAGCTTTGCAAACTCCCGGTGGTCAAGCTCGTTTGACAACGTGCTATAGGGCTTGCCCACGTCGTCTGCCATGTTCTTTAAACTGTAGGCCATGGCCGTAATCTTGACCTGATTTAAAATCTCTTCTTTGTTTAGGCGGGGTACTGGCATAATAAACAACCTCCTGATTTATAATGTACAAAACGTAAAAAAAGAGCACAAATGTATGGTCAAATAATGCTCTTTTTCTTTGCCAGCCAGTGCGGGATGGTGAATTCATAATCCGAGTCCCGTATCTGACGCATGTGTTTAACCTGGCTCCTGGGCAGCCATATGTCTTCGACTCCGTCGTTGACCAGGACCGCCCTGGTGGTCTCGTTTTTGTATTGGCCGTAAAACTTGATCTGTTCCATTTACCAATTCCTAACAAAAGACCAGTCGGTTATTGGTTCCTCCGGGGAGGGCGGGCCGTATTTCAGCTCGTCCAACTGGGCCTTTAATGTCTGGGCGAGCATTATGCAGCGGTGGCCCTGCTGCTCTACTTCCCGGAGCGTATGCTCAATTTGGGAGATTTGTTCGGCCGTATATGATGCGGTTTTGTCAGACATTTTGATTAGCAAGGATCTTTTGAATTTGTTCTTGAAATCTTTGCCTGGAGAGGGGAAAGCGGCCTACGTAACGGATCCACCATTGCCTGAAACGATCGTAATCGTTTGCATGACTGGCCGGGCCCAGGCCTTGCTTTACAAGGTCTTCCACGTAAGCGGAGATTAGCTGTGACATTTCATCCCTCTTTATTTGATATTTTTTTGTCGCGGCCGTTTCCGCCGTTGCCCAAAATTGCATGCTTTTGCTCAGGGGTTGCCTCAAGCCAAAAAAGCGGGTTGCAACCGAAAAACTCGGTAAGCTTTCTGGCTGTTTGAAGAGAGCAACCTCTTTCCCCGCGGAGGTATTTGCTGATGTATGACTGGGTAACCCCAAGTTTTTTTGAAAGCTCTATTTGATTCATGGTTTTAATTTTTAGTACCGAGAGTTCTTTATGTCAAGAAAAAAAAATAACTCTTGGTTATATTTTTTTAAAGTGACTCAATTGCAAAATATAACCCCCAATGATAATTTGATTTTTAATAGTAGTCCTGTTAGTTATATTATTTTAGAACAGGGAGAAATTGGGGAAATAAGATTGGAATCGAAAAATTATTTTGCCGCGGCATTACGGCATTTTTTAATAAACAAACCCAAAAAGAGTCTTACTCAAAAAAAAATTGCTGAATTAACTGGCTTATCCCAAAGTTTTATTGGTCAAATTTCAAGAGGTGGGAAAAGGGGGAGTGAATCAAATCGCCGCAAAATAGCTGCTATATATGGTTTTGATGGAACTGCTCCAGGTAAAACCTATGACGATTTTCTGTCATTAGGAAAACGCTTACTTAATCCCGACAACAATGAAGAGAATAGCAGCATCAAAATTGTTAATTTGGAGCATAAAAATCTAATCGAAGCATTCCAGAACAAAGCAGCTGCTTATGAGATCAACAAAAAGCTATTAGAAATAGAAAAGACTGATCCTGATAAATTTAAGGAAATTCAGGATTATATAGACTTTATCCACGAGCGGATAGAAGCAAAAAAAATTGCGAACGACAATTCAGAGTGATAAAGTAATGCGATTTTGCTTATAAATTTTTTGGAGAGTTCTTTATGCTTGGATTTGATGAAAATCAAATTATTGGGATTGTGATTGTAATCGCTGTTCTCCTTTTTATTCGGGAAATTATATGTTGGTACTGGAAAATAAACCACGGTATCGCACTGCTTACTGAGATCAGAGATCTGCTTAAAACCGGATCATACCCGCCTAAAGAGATTGAAAATGAAGAAAATATTAAAGCCGAACCATCGGAATCATCAGATTCAAAACCAAAAATGCCATGTGATCGTTGCGAATCTTTAGTATCTGTTAAAAACCTAAAGACTTATAACGGAAAACAGCTTTGCCCTTCCTGTCTTAGGAAGGTAAAAAAATAAATTAAATACAATGGCCATCCGTAAACGCAAAGACGGCCGGTGGGTCGTGTATTACAGATCCGGGGACGGCAGCGGCAAGATCGTAGAGGAGTATTTCGGCAGGGGGGCGGAAGGTGAGACCGCTGCAAAGGAACGCCAGCGGGAACTTGGTTTGCGCAAATACACAGGCGGAAAAAAACAGGCCCGCACTCCAGGAATACTGTTTTACGAGCTGTCCAAAGCGTACACGCAAAACAAACAGTTTAACGCCAACTCCAAGCGCCATCTAAAACTGCGGCTTTCATCAAACATCCTGCCCTTTTTCGGCCAGATGCCGGGGGAATCCATCAAGCATTCGGATATGGATAAATACGTGAGAAAGCGGGTAAAAGATGGAGTAAAATATTCCACCATCGCCCGGGAAATCACGGATATAAAAGCCATCCTGAACTGGTCCGCCCGAAGACAGCCGGCGCTTATCACTGTAAATCCGGTCCGCGATTACCCGAAGCCGCAACCTGATGATGTCATTATAATGCCGCCCACCAGAGAGGAAATAAAGGCAATATTAAACCATGCGCCCCAGCATCTCAGGCGGGCGATCCACCTGGCCTATTACGTCGGCATGAGACCGGGAGCCGTGGAGCTGCTGTCTTTGACCTGGGGGAACATAAACTGGGAAGACCAGATGATCCATGTATTATCCGCGCGAAAAGGCGGACCGATCCGCAGGGCGGTGGACATCCACCCCGCATTTTACGATGTGCTTGTAAACTGGTACGCACAAGATCAAGAGTATTTCAAAAAAACCGACATCAATGACAATCCGATCGTACATTTTTACGGCAGGGCAATAAAACGGATCCACAAAACCTGGAAAAACACCCTGGAGCGCGCAAAAATCACCAGGCGGATCCGGCCGTATGACATGCGGCACCAGTTTGTCACCAGGGCTCTGGAAGGTGGGGCGGATTTAAAAACCGTCTCCGAGATCGTGGGCTCCTCTCCACGGACTCTTATGCAGACCTATCAGCACGTGAGTAACCCGCTTCGTAAGCGGACCATTAATAACATGGATGATCTGGGAGGAAAAGATGATGAGTTCGACAAAAACGATAATTAAAGGAGTCATAGCACTCGTTATCAGTTTTCTTTTTATTGGTTGTGCAACTTCACAAAGCAAGTTTTCAAAGAAATTATATGAAGCGGATAATCTGTATGCAATAAGTCAATACGTTGAGATAAATACGACTTCTTCAAACGAAAAATGGGGAGTTGCTCCAAAACTATCAAAATCATTGAATGAGAAATTTAAAGAACGGGGGTATGAAATAGTATATGGGGAAAAAGACTCTATCAAAATCAATGTGCATATAGAAAATTTTAACCCAGGTAATCAAGCACTGCGGCTATCTATCGGCCAAATTATTCCTGGCGTAGGGGGTTGCTCTTTGGACTATAATGTTGAATTTCTTGATGTTGCTAACGAAGAAATATTGATAAAGAATCAAGAGAAGATCCGGTACAGCTCCTTTGATCCCGTTTTATCTCAGTATGATGAGTATAGTGTGATGGATTATTTGGGCGGGGCAGATACAGTTACAAGCAGAATGGTTAAAATAGCTACGGAAAAAATTTTAAGATCTGCTGAATGTTGGGAAGAAGAACATTAAGACACAGTTCAAAGAAGATTGACCATACAAAGTATGGTCAAAAAAAGTAAGGCCGGCGCAAAAGCAACCGGCCTTAACTTACTGAAATTATTTGGTAGGCGCGAGCAGACTTGAACTGCTGACTTCTACCGTGTCGGGGGGTGCGACGGTAAATTTTGATTTTATTTCAAAAAGTTAGACCTAATTTTTATTGACCATACATTTAATTGTATGGGCAGTATGGTCAGCCCTTTTATCGGCTAAATGTTATGCGACAGGTGCCTTTAGCATTGGCGGCAGCCGAGGGGTTGAAATGGTGATCGTGATCCTTTATCGCACATAAATAGCATTTCTCCATCCGGATTTAATTCTTGGTGGTATCCTCTCGCGGTCCGGTCCAAAATTGTCATCTGGGAACTTGTCGCGGCCAATCCCTGGTGGCTTTCTATAGTATGGTAAGTGCTGCCATCCTTTTCGATTTTATCATTATTCTGCATTATACCCTCCTTTTCTTTTTCTATTATTGTAAGGTAATCGTTGTTAAATTTCAAGGTTGGATTTATCTTACCTCGCGGCACTAAAATTCGGCTCGCTGAAAGGCTACACATTGAACGATCTCAAGTTTCAGTGTGGGGCAGCCCCTCTTTTTCAGATTCGGCTTTATCTTGGGCTTCTGCTAGCACCATGGTTGACCAGAAATGAACCTGTTGGGCCCAGGCAAGCGCCATTTTGTTTGAGCCCGGCATTAAGCTGTAGTGCCATTGTTCAAATTGTCTTATTGACCTGAGAAGGTTTGGAACCGGATCATGGATGCTCGGTCCGTTTATTTTTTGATGTCCGGACACTTTGTCGCCTTAAATCGTTTATCCCAATACCCACCTTCAAACAGATTTATCTCTGTCGGTCCGGTCGATGACCCTGACTGCCATGCGTGCGGCTGCCTGGTGTGCATCCCGATGTGTCCGTATGGCCTGGTCGGCTTGAATTGCCACCAGACCCAGTCCCCGCAATCGGCTTCCTGCCAGGCAGTTTCCGGGCCGCCGGCCATAAGATAATATTTTTTTGCCGTGGTCCGGGGCACGGGCCGGCCGATTGTTTTCTGGACACGATAGACGGCTCCGCTGCAATCAAAACCGCCCTCCGACACAGACTCTCCGCCCCATACGTATGGATACCCCTGAATTGCTTCCCAGGCGGAGACAATGTCGCTGCAGCTCGGCCCGGTTTTTTTCTCCGGGGCGGCCGAGGTCTTGTCCGGATCCGGATCAGAAGCCGGCGGCGGCGATGACGATGGACAGCCCCAACAGAAAAGCAGCAACCACAACAGCGCCGCCGCTGACGCCTTTTGTCTTGAATACATCGGTAAAATCCCAGTTCGGGGTCAGGACGTTAAAAACGAAAAAGCCGATCAGCAGCATGGCAATGGCCATGAGGCCGTTTAAACCGTTTGCCAGCAGAAACGATCCGATATTCATACTTCCCTCCAGACACCTCGCTCAAGATAGCCGTGCCACCGTTTTTTCTCCCCGCTTTGAAGGGGATACTCAATTAAAATCGATGGCCG
>JAIPDT010000164.1 GCA_021737545.1 Desulfobacteraceae bacterium | reverse complement strand
CATGGAAAAAGGCGTCAGCGTCGGGGACGTGGCAGCGGCCTTAAACGCCATAGGAGTCACACCCAGGGACGTGATTGCCATTTTTCAGGCGATCAAGGCGGCCGGTGCCCTACAGGCCGAACTGGTGGTTATGTAGTGCTCTGAATCAGAGTTTTACGATTCTATCAATATTTGACCAGCAAAAAGTTTTGAACAAGTATCAAGTATGTTTATATTCTTGGAATTGTCCCAGCATAACGTAAAGGGCTTTAGTAATGGAAAATTTGGCGATTGATCCGCGCATTGCGATTGGCGGATCCGGAGAGGTATCCGGCGGGAGGGCAGAGGATCGGGAAGCACTTAAACAGGTTTGTCAGGATTTTGAGGCGGTTTTTATTAATACGCTGTTTAAGCAGATGCGAAAAACGATCCCTGACCAGGGGTATCTGGAACACGGCATGGGCATGGAGATGTTCGAAGAACTCATGGATACGGAGGTAGCCCGGGACATGGCCCAAAAAGGCGGATTCGGTCTGGGGCGGTTATTGTATGAGCAAATGCAGGATTTATAGGATTTGTACCTAAAGTTTTTTATTCCGATGGTCGATATAAATATTAAAGGGAGAATTCAAATACAGATATCCGAATGGACTCTGGATTTTATTTCCTAACCTGGTGTCCGTTCAGAAATTGGGCAAATTAGCCATTTCTGGATAGACACTAACCTAAGAGGCAATGGGGATTGCACAATGAAAATAAACCCGGCGCAAGGCATAAAGCAGTTTGAAAGCATCCAGAAAAAGCAGAACACGGATGCCGCCGAAAAGACGGCCCAGGCCAAGGAAGGCGACAAGGTGGTTTTTTCAAAGGAAGTTCAGCAAGCCCAGGGCAAGCAAAACGATATGTCTGTTGATACACAGCGTCAGGCAAGGCTTCAGGAAGTCAAGGAACAGATCGCAAACGGTTCCTATTCACCTGATTCATTTAAGGTCGCTGAAAGCCTGCTTAAGTATATCGCGGAAAGCGGAAACAATGGATAGAACGGACCTGGGTGAGAAATTAAAGGATCTGCGGGATCTGATTTTAGAGGAACGCCGGGCTGCAAAGGCGCTGGAAGTCGATGAGATGCTTGAGTTAACCGATCAAAAAGAGACTCTGCTCAAGGATCTGCTGCCAATGGTTGATTCAATCGAGATGTTAAGTCCTGAGGAAAAGGAAATGGCAGAGGCGGTTTATTCTGAAAATCTCCGCAATGCCTATTTTTTCTGGACCGCCTTGAATTGGGTGCGTGACTCAGTGGGATTTATCCGGGAAAAAATTTCCTGTGAATCTTACGGGGGAAGCGGTTCCAGGGCAAATTCCCCATATACCGGGGCGCTGCTTTCCGGAAAGGTATAGCATGACGCTGAGCACTGCAATAAATGCAGGTTTAAAAGGCATTCTTGCCCATCAAAAGCAAGTGGAGGTCACGGGCAACAACATCGCCAATGTGAATACTCCCGGATATTCACGCCAGACAGTTACAGTTTCACCCAGTGACGCGGTTAATATCAAGGGCCTGATGCTGGGGCAGGGCGTGGATGTCGAGTCTGTAAACCGCGAGTACGATAGGTTTGTTTCCGGGCAGTTGATCGAGCAGAGCAGCGTGGTGGGCGAAGAAAACGCCAAGAGCGCGCCGCTTGCCGAACTTGAAAGGGTTCTGGGCATAGGCGAGGATTCACTGGCCGGACAAATCGAGGAGTTCTTCGGTGCCTGGCATGACTTGTCCGGCAATCCAAGCGGTGCAGTGGAGCGCGAGCAGGTAATCTACAAAGGGCAAAACCTGCTGGATTCTTTTTCCGGGACAAAATCCGACCTGGTCCGGGTCGGCCAGAATATAAATGACAAGCTAAACGCCGAGGTAAACGGCATCAACCTCAAGCTTCGGGAGATCGCCCAGCTAAACGCCAGCATAAAGGAAAAGGAAACCCTGGGACACGTGGCTAATACAGACCAGGACAGAAGAGATCAACTGGTCAAGGAGCTATCCGGGACCATAGGCGTGCAGACATATAATTCAGGCGATAGCCAGATCGGGCTTCAGCTTCCGGGAGGCATTCCTTTGGTGCAGGGAGACCGGGCGCTTGATTTCCATGCCTATTATGAGGGCGGGGAACTCAGCTTTCAAATCAGTGACGGAAACGTGGACCTTCAGGCTGGCGTGAAGAACTTCGGAGGTAAGTTTAAGGGGCTTCTCGATGTACGGGACAATCTCATTCCGGATCTGCAGGAAAAACTCGGCCAACTCGAGCATCGGATCGTAAGTGAGGTAAATGCCCAGCACGCAGCAGGCTACGGTCTGGACGGGGAGACCGGAAGGACCTTTTTTACCCAAATGCCGGTATATCAGAGCGCGAGCAGCGCCGCAAGCCCGGATGATCCTGTCGACCCGTCAGGCGGCACAACAGAAACGCTTACCGTTGAAGTCGGTGGAAACTCAGAGGATATTGAAATTGAAAGTAGCGACACTTTAGCAGGAATCCGGGATGCTATTAATGAGGCAGATGCCGGGGTGCTTGCATCCGTGGTAAGGGACGGGAGTAATTACAGGCTGAACCTGACCCCGGAAACCAGGGGCGAAGAAGTGAATTTGACCGGAGCCACTACAATACTCGGCGGGTTCAACGAGACAGGAACCGAAGATATTCATATTGCAGTAGACTCCACAGAGGAGCTGGCCGCTGCAGGCGCAACCGGGGGAGCGCCCGGAGACAATGAAAACGCGCTGGCGGTTCACAACCTTGGAGAATCCCGGATCATGGGCGACGGGGAGACCTTCGTGGAAAGCTACGGCCGGATAGCCTCCACGACAGGCACAGAGGCCAAAAGAAATAACATGGCAAGCCAGGGGGCCTCTGATACGATGGATCAGCTCGAAAATCTGCGCGAATCCATTGTAGGCGTTTCCATTGAGGAGGAAATGATGAACCTTACATTGTTCCAGAAAGGTTTTGAGGCCTCGTCGCGTTTCGTGCAGACCGTTGATGAAATGATGGCAACCATTATCGGGCTGAAGAGGTAGCATATGAAGGCAACGCTGGCAATGAACTACCGCACCCTTTCCTCAAACCTGGAAAGCATGTCCAATCGTTTATACGATCTAAGACAGGAGGCGGCCACAGGTAAAAAGATGAACCGCCCTTCAGATAACCCTTCTGCCATCCGGCCGCTTTTAAACTATCAGATGAGGGCTCAGTCCACGGATCGCTACCTGGATCAAATAAAGACCTCTCAAGGCAATATGCAGGTATTGGATTCCAACCTGGACCAGATTGAAAATACCCTTGTCGCAGCCAAGGAAGCGACTATTGCGGTCCAGAACGGATCCGTTAACGATACCGACCGCCAGACCTATGCTGACAAGATTTCCCAGCTTTTCGATGAAATGCTGCAGGCAGGAAATACGCAGGTCAACGGTAAATACGTATTTTCAGGCTACCAGGATACAACGCAGGCTTTTACGGTAAATACAGCCTATGATCCGGCTGCCTATGATCCAACCGACGCTTCAACCTGGGCTGTTCAGTATCATGGGGACGACAATTCAAAAAGTGTCGAGATTGCTCCGGGCAAGCAGATACAAGTAGGTTTGACAGGAAACGAATTGTTCCTCGGCGATGCTGACAATGATTCCGAACTTGATACCAGCGGAACTGATCTCTTTTCCACGCTTAAAAACCTTGAGCGTGCCATCAGGGCAAACGATGCCGCGGGCATTGAAGCGGGAATGGGAGAACTCGAGCAGGGCGCGGACCAGGTCCGCCGCCTTCGCGGGAAAATGGGCAATAACGCCTGGCGTATTGAACGGGCCGGCCAGCAATTGGAGGATGCATCCATTGAATTTGAAGAAATTATCTCCGGTTACGAAGACGCCGATGTGCTGGAAGTTTTTTCCGAGCTCGTACAGCATGAGACCGCTTTTGAGGCGGCTTTAAATGTTACCACCAGGATTTCCAAGCTTTCTATTTTAAATTATATGTAAGATATAACATAAGCAATACCGGGGAGTTTGTACCGCCCTTATTTTATGAGTTATAAAGCGCCTGTTTATCGTTGACATTATACGGTGCTTCGTGGTGATATATCGCCTGGGCAGAATGTTCATCCTAAAAAGCTAAACAGGCGCAAGCCAGGGAGGGCGGATGCTGGTATTAACCAGAAAAGTCGGCGAAGGCATCCTTATCGGGGAGGATATCAAAATAACCATCCTGGAAAACCAGGAAGGCAAGATACGAATCGGTATCGAGGCCCCGGAGGAACAAAAAATTTATCGCCAAGAGGTATATGATCGCATATGCAGGGAGAACAGGGAAGCCAGCCAGTGGGATACATCCAAAATAGAGGTGTTGAATTCGGTGCTGCCCCGAAAGCGGTGGGACAAATGAAGACGATTCAGACGCGTTTCGGTGAAATCAGTTATGATCCGGAAAAGGTAATCCGCTTTCCTGAAGGGCTGGCGGGTTTTGAACAGCTTCGCGATTTTGTGGTAATGCCTAATAAACGCGATGATGACCCGCTTTTCTGCATTCAAAGTGTTGAGCAGGCTCACCTGGCATTTCTGCTTGTCACTCCTGACCAGTTTTTTCCGGATTACAAGGTGACTCCAGCCCCGGAGGTGTTTGAAAAACTCGGAATAACAAGCCGGGACCAGTATTTTATCCTTACCATGATAACCTTTCACCAGGACGATACAATTACGCTGAATCTGCTTGCTCCGGTGGTCTATACTCCAAAAACGGACCGCGCAGTCCAGATTATTCTCGAGGCAAGCGGATATAAAGCAAAGACCCCTCTGCCGCAAAAACAATAGAGTTTCTTTTTACCAGGACGGCTCAATGACTTGTTTTAGGACCTTTTCGGCTTCTTTCTGATCTTTCCCGAGGGTGACCAGTAGATCAAAATAAATCTGGACCGGGCAGACAATGTGCATTGGCACTTGTATTTCGGCCTCAATGGTCTTTACGGTTTTCTCGGAAGGACGGCAGTACCGAAGCCTGGCTGCAGGCTGAACCTGTCGTGCGCCGTAGAAAACCCCGGGATCAACAGGCCTTATCAAGGTTACGTTGGCATTGCCGGAATCTGTTTTTTCAAATCCCAGTTCCTTTCCCGAAACATCGAAATCCCCGTAAATATGGGCCTGAACCCTGCGATAGTAGTCAATGCCCGAGGCCATGTGAACGGCTCCTGTAAGTCCGGTAAACGCGCATTGAATGCCGTTATCCCTGCAGTATTCGATAATCGCGTTTTCAGCCCCGATAAAATCCAAGTCTGCTGCAAAGTGATAAACACGGTCGTTCGGCGCTGGCGTTGCATCTGCAATCCATTGCGAAAGCAGCTCCAGGGGACGTGCGAGAATGATTTTCTGCTTTTTGCCGTCAATCCACTCCCTGTCTTTTAGTATTTTTTTTACGTTGGCCACCAGGCCCAGGCTGACACCGGCTTCGCGGGCAAGTTCCTGCGTCTGCCAGCGGCGTTTCGGATGGTTTAGCAGCACGCGAAGAATTCGGGCGGACTTGGGTTTGGCAAAGGACTTAAGCCGCCTTTTGTTTTTATAAGGGTTGGGGTTGCCGCGGGAATTGATGAATAGATTATCCAGGGCTATCCTGCAGTTGCCGGCAAGATCCATGTAGTTGATATTTTTTTCCCTGCAGAGCTCGGCGGCATCCTCGGAAATATAGGGCGCAACAAATATCGGCGCGGCATGAGACCAATTCTGCATTTTTACGAGCAGGCTGTTTGCGGCTTCGCGGGCCAGACGCGGTTCCCCGCTGTTTCTTGTTTCGACCATCAGCAATTGTATCAGGTTATTTCCGAAAAGCTCCATTATAAAATCAGGGCTGTTTTCCCCGCGGGTTTCTTTGCGTATGGACCAGTCCTGAAAAATTCCGGTTTGGGAAATCAAAGCTTCAAGCTTTTCGCGGGCTGTTTCTATTAATTCCTGTTTATTTAATTTATCAGGCATTTCAATAAAAATTTAATTATTTCTTTTTAAATTTAGAGTCTTATGCTGTAATATACAATATCTATATATTTTCTTCAACGATTGTTGAAAATAATATATATAATGAAAAAGACTAATTTTCAATATATTTTTAAAAATATATATAATTTCAAC
>JAIPDT010000163.1 GCA_021737545.1 Desulfobacteraceae bacterium | reverse complement strand
CATCCATGTTTCGGCGCCTGGCTCCCGTCGGCATAGGCACAACCATAATGGTAACAGGCAATCTCAGGGCATGGCGCCATATCATCTCCATGCGCACGTCCGTACACGCCGAAGAGGAAATACGTCTGGTGGGCGACCGGATTGCAGAAATCTGCAAAAAGGAATTTCCCAATGTATTCCAGGACATGTACAAAAATAAAGAAAGCGGGGCCTGGGTATCTGACCACTCAAAGGTATAGCTATAGAAATGAAAGCGGTCATATTTGGCAACAACCAAATTAATGTCATGGAAACGCAGGTTCCGGGTCAAAAGCAAGGAGAGGCACTTGTAAAGGTTTACATGGCGGGTATTTGTGGAACCGACATCGAAATTTTCAACGGTTATGCAGAATTTTCCGGCACGCCCGGCCACGAGTTCGCAGGCATTGTGGAAGCTGCTCCCGGATATCCTGAGCTTTTGGGCAAACGGATAGTAGCGGACATAAACTGCGGCTGCGGCGAATGCCGGTGGTGCAGGCACGGTGATGCCAGGCACTGCGAATCCCGCAGAGTAATAGGGATTAGAGGCATAAACGGAGCGTTTGCCGAATATCTATCAGTACCGGTCAAAAACCTTCATTTTATCCCGGATTCCGTGGACAACTTACGGGCGGTTTTTGCCGAACCTCTTGCAGCAGCCCTGGAAATCGCCCAGCAGATACACATAAAAAACACGGACCGTGTGGCGGTGCTCGGGGACGGAAAAATGGGGCTGCTTGCAGCCATTGCTCTAAAACATTATACCGGAAATCTGCTTCTTGCCGGCCGTTATCCTGAAAAACTCGCCATTGCCGAAGACCAGAGAATTGACACAGTCCGGATAGGCCGTAAAGAACCCGACAAAGACATAGCCCGAAGGCTCGGACAATTCGACATGGTGGTGGAGGCCACAGGCAGCCCGGCCGGGATTAACACAGCCCTTGCTCTGGTGCGGCCCAAAGGCAGAATAATCGTAAAGAGCACTTCCCGCAGTCCGTCTCAAATCGACTTTTCAGGGGTGGTTGTAGACGAAATCCATATTGTGGGTTCCAGATGCGGGGATATAGACCTTGCCCTCCGGTTTCTGGAACATAGGTGGGTCGATGTCGCGGCGCTGGTGGAAAAAATATATCCGTTTTCCGGTTTCACTGAAGCATTTGAACGTGCCCGGCAAAAAGGGAGCCTTAAAGTGCTTCTCGATATCAACGACTCGGGAACGCCTCAGTCAAACAGTTTCTGAAAAGCCTTTTCCAGGACCTTTTCGGTTGCCTTTTCTTTTAACTGCTCTTTGATGCGGGAACTCTCCAATACAAGCCTCGGACTCGCCAAAGATCCGGAAACAGCCACCGGCACATAAGCCCATCCCTCTTTGTCCGCAAGCAGCCTGCCGACCAGGTTGTCAGATGAAAGGCTGGTAGACACGCCGGGAGCCAGCCTGAGGTTCAATGCAAGGCTCAGGGATCCATCCAGGCCTATGAAGCCGGAAGGCTTCATCCTTAACTCCTTGCTCTCATAATCGCCGTCTATCTTTACCTTGCCGGAATCAATCCGCAAATTCCCCTTAAACATTTCAAAATCAAGGGTCTCCAGTTCGCTTGCCCCCAGCAGGGCTGCAAGTTCCCTGGTGGCATCCCCTCCGGAAACCCTGCCGTTTGAGATCTGATAATTTGCACGGCCGGTCAAATTTTTCCGGATATCCGGCATCCTGATTCCTTTTCCGGAAAACCGGCCGTCCATGCCGGCAGTACCTGAAACAAACCAGGAGGCTTTGGGATACAACACGGATATTACCTTGCCTGATTGTATTGAGCTCATGTCAAAATTTGCCGTGTAGTCCATCTCTTTTTGCCCCAGATTGATACTTGCCTCTCCCTTTGCCCGCCCTTCTGCAACATCTGCGGAAAATTTTTTCACCGTGAACAGGTTATCAATGAGCGCATATTCCACCAACAAATCTTTTATGGGCAGGCCCCGGTAGCGGGCGTTTCCTACCTGAATCCGGCCTTCTGCATGCACCGGAATGTCAAACGGCCCGATTCCGTCTTTATTCTGCTTAATTTTTCTACCGCCTTGTTTTTCAGATCCGCCGCTTTTTTCAGCATCATTTTTATCATCTTGCGAACCTTTGCCACCGGGCCCGCCTGTCAATGCAATCAGGTAGTCGAGATCCAGGCGATCCGCCTTTATGGTGTGGGTGACGTGAACCGGCTTTGAAACAACCCCTGAAATGCGGCCATTAGCTTCAACTCTGCCGCCGGCTTTCTCGGCTTTTGTATCCCGGACAAGACCTGCCGGTATTGCAGACAGGATATTTTGAACTTCTGTTTCAGGCAGGTTCACTGAAATATCGAGTTCCGGTTTTGATCCGTAGCCTGAAACCGTTCCCGAGGCTGTAAGGGAAATTCCGTTTATATCCATCACGGCTTTGAGGATTTTAAGATTTTCCCGGCCAAGCTCTACGGTAATATCATGATCTACTGCAAACCGCGCATTTCTAAAAGGCGCATCAGGCAAAGCATCCAGGGCCATATCAACCCGGTCCGCCGTGATGATGCCCAATGAGCTTGCCTTGTCAGGGGTGACTTCCACGGATGCTTCAAGCCCGAGGTTTGCAGAAGAAATTCTGCCCGGAAGCTTATCCTTTATGTATGGTTCAAAATCGACAAGGTTTAAATCCCTGACCCTGACATCCGCCCTGACCTTCCCCTCGGCCGGGTAAACGTTTCCTGAAAGCGAAACAGGGGCATGGTTTAACCTGCCGTTTATTTCAAACGGAAACGGCTCTTTCATTGAAATATTTTGTGCAGCCACCTCCAGCCTGCTGATCCGGCTGGAAACCGGCTCCCTGGCCGCAAATCGGTCGGTAAACAATAGATTGCCGTCTGTTATGCGAACGCGGCTGACCAAAAGCTCAATCGCAGGTCCGCCGCCTTTTTCCTGAGCCGCCGCGAGCGAGGCTTTTGCAGACATACTCTTTTTGCCTTTCCCGCCCTCTATCAGATCGCTGAAATTAAATACACCGTCTTTGTTTCGAACCACTCGGATTTCTGGTTTTTTGAGCCGCGCTTCGCTGATCACGACCTGCTTTTTTATAAGCGGCCACAATCGATACTTTAGCACCAAAGATTCCGCGGAAACAAAAGTCTCCTTTTCGTCTTTCATCATCACCCGGAAATTTTCAATTGAAATCCCTGAAAACAGACTTATACCGATATCGCCGATGCTGACTTGCCTATGCAACGATTTTTCAGCCAAAGGCAAAACCGTCTTTCTAACCCGCTCGGGAGTGATAATCAACTTGGCTGCAACCAGCAGCACTATTGCCAGAACAACCAGCACGCCTATAACCACACCCGTTATTTTAAGCATTTTTTTCATAACCCCGCCGTGATGTTATTGGAATGGTTAAAAATCAATTTTATACATATTATCCAACGGATCTTATAGATTGTCAAAAAACATATTCCGTGTCATCAAAAGTTTCTGTTTGCCAATACTTTCTGCGTAACTTAAAATTCTGAAAAAATATCAGGTTTGCCGAAAGGACAGAAATGAACAGAAGCGAAATGATTTCCAGGGTCAAACATGAAAAGCGTCCCTGGGATCTTGTGATTGTCGGCGGAGGAGCCACGGGCTTGGGTTGCGCCATTGACGCGGCATCCAGGGGATACGGTGTGCTGCTTCTAGAACAGAACGATTTTGCCAAGGGCACGTCCAGCAGGAGCACCAAGCTGATTCACGGCGGGGTCAGATACTTACAGCAGGGAAACGTATCCCTGGTGCTCGAGGCCTTAAAGGAACGGGGTCGGCTTAAAAGAAACGCCCCGCACCTGGTGCACAACCTGCGGTTTGTGGTGCCGAGCTACGACTGGTGGGAAGGACCCTTCTACGGCATAGGGCTTAAGATATACGACATGCTTGCCGGAAAACACGGATTCGGGCATTCCAAGTTCCTGTCAAAGGAAACCACCCGCAAATACCTGCCCACGGTTGAAACAGAAGGGTTGCGCGGAGGGGTGATCTATTACGACGGCCAGTTCGACGATTCAAGGCTTGCCGTTAACATGGCCCAAACCGCCTGCGAGCAATCGGCAACCTTAATAAACTACATGAAAGTGGTCGGCCTGATAAAGGAAAATCAAATGACCGCCGGCGTGCTGGTACGGGACATGGAAACAGGCTGGGAATACGAAATCAGGGCAAAGGGAGTGATTAACGCCACTGGCGTATTTACCGACCGGGTGCTGAAAATGGATGACCCGGAGGCCCGGCAGATGATTCTTCCCAGCCAGGGCGTGCACCTGGTGCTCGATGCCTCCTTTTTGCCCGGTGATACGGCCGTCATGGTTCCCCACACTGCGGACGGCAGGGTACTTTTTGCCACGCCCTGGCATGACAAAGTCATCGTGGGCACTACGGACACCATGGTGGACGACGTCTTAACCGAGCCCAGGGCTCTGGATGACGAAATCGAATTCCTGCTTTCCCATGCCGCAAAATACCTGGAAAAAGATCCTTCCGAATCGGATGTGCTAAGCGTTTTTGCAGGCCTTCGCCCGCTTGTCAGCCAGGGGGAAGGCGAGAACACCGCGGCGGTTTCCAGGGATCACACCATATACATCTCCCGCTCGGGACTGGTAACAGTTACCGGCGGCAAATGGACTACTTACAGGAAAATGGCGGAAGATACCATTGATAATGCCGCCGTGGTAGCGCACCTAAAAGAAAATCAATGCGTTACCAAGGACTTACACATCCATGGCTACCACAATCATCCGGAAAAATTCGGGGAGCTTGCAATATACGGCTCGGATGCGGCCGGAATAAACGACCTTTTATTTGAGCGGCCCGGATTAAAAGAACCGATACATCCAAAATTGAACATCATTTCAGCGGAAGCCGTATGGGCTGTGCGCAATGAAATGGCGCGAACGGTGGAGGATTTTCTTGCAAGACGCACCCGCGCCCTTCTGCTCGATGCCAGGGCCAGCATGGAAGCCGCGCCCGCGGTGGCAAAGCTCATGGCCGATGAACTGGGATACGGCAAAGACTGGGTTCACAGCCAGACCGAAGCCTATTGCGATCTGGCCAAAGGATATCTTGTATCCGGAAAACCGGATTTTTCTATTGCACGTAAGCCGCAAATCAGGTTAGATAACTCAAAATCTGGAACAAACAAGTTTTTGCTCCGGTTTAACAGGTAGAGTCAAGGCTTTTCTCATGCAATTGAAAAGACTGGAAATATACGGGTTTAAGTCATTTGCCGAAAAATGCGTAATTTCATTTCCTCCCGGTGTTTCCTCGGTTGTGGGACCCAACGGTTGCGGAAAAAGCAACATAATTGACGCCATCAAGTGGGTCATGGGCGAGCAGAGTGTCAGGCAGCTGCGAGGAAAGGCCATGGGAGATGTTATTTTTTCGGGCACCGACAAAAAGGCGCCCGTCAATATGGCCGAAATCTCCCTGACCATAGCCGACATCTCGGAACACGTTCCTGCGCCGGTAAGCGCTTATTCAGAGATCATGATAACCAGGCGGCTTTACCGGTCCGGAGAAAGCCAATATCTATTAAACAAACAGCCGTGCCGATTAAAAGACGTGCACGATATTTTCCTGAGATACGGCATGGGATCAAGATCCTGCGCCATTATCCAGCAGGGCAACATAGGCGCTATAACAGATGCATCCGCTGAGGAACGCCGAACTTTCATAGAAGAGGCCGCAGGTGTTGCCCGCTACAAAAACCGCAGGCAGGAAGCTCTCACAAAGGTAAAATCCACCCGCGAAAACCTTGCACGCATAAGCGACATCCTCGACGAAATTGAAACCCAGCTTGAAAACCTCTCCCATGAGGCGGAAAAAGCCCGGCAGTACAAGGAATCCCGTCAACAGCTAAAAGATACCGATTTCCTTATTACAATATATTATTACGAAGATTATGCAAGGCGCATAAAAGAAAACAAAGAGCTCTTAGACCGGCTCAGGGAAAAGGATACAGTCAACGAAGAGACTATAAAAGAACTAAACACTGCACTTGAAGAAATCGAGACCCGGCGCAAACAGAAGGAAGAAGAAATCGCAGGACTGCGGGCAAAAAAGGCGGAAAGCCAAAGCGCAAAGGAAAG
>JAIPDT010000019.1 GCA_021737545.1 Desulfobacteraceae bacterium | reverse complement strand
GTATAAAGCTCGGGCACCGTAGAGGGCTCATCTGTTTCATATTCTGTCCCTCCTATAATGTTCACATACTCTTTTTTAAGATGCTGGACAGAGGTGTTTAAGTATAAGCCGTCTTCCAGTACCACAGTGCCGGCCGGGTTGTAGGCCGCAATATCCGCGCTGTTCGTGGTCGCGCCGCGGTTCATGGTCCGCAGATACTCCACACTAAGATTGTTTTTGTTAACAGCACCGCCTGCAAAAGCAGCGACCGTCCAGGCCAACACAAACCCCGACACTAATATACCGATCAAAATCCGTTTCATATTGCCCCCTCCTCCTGAACTTTTAGAAATTTGAAGTGATAATTTTTTTAAATTTAATTTATCATTTGAGATATAATTTTGCAAGAATTCCGTTGTCCGAGAATAAGAATTATATATTGACAGAGTGAAAAGGATAATAGTATATATTAGGGTACTGAATGCATATATAAAAAGCAGATCTATAAGAATATATTTAAAAATTTTTATCACCAATTTTTTAATGCCAACCAAAACTAACAACGTTCAACAATCTGATCCCTTTTATATTCGGCACCCCGGAGGCGGCCGGCGAGATATTTATATTCGGCGTGAAAATCCACTAAAAGATAAAGAAAGGATTCCCGGAAATGAAAAAAATTGATATGTTCAATCATATTTGGCCGAAACCCTATTATGAAAGGCTTCTGTCAATTACCGGCAATACAACCGGTATAACCATGCGTTCGGAAAAAGTTCCCATGATTACCGACATTGAGGAACGTTTCAAGGTCATGGACATGTTTGACGATTATGCTCAGATCATGACCCTGGCATCCCCTCCCATAGAAACCGTGGCATCAGGAAAGCAGGCAGCGGAATTATCCAGAATAGGCTCGGAAAGCATGGCCGAGCTTTGCAGTAAATATCCTGAACGTTTCCCGGGTTTTGTTGCTTCCCTGCCCATGAATAATGTCGAATCGCTCGTTGACGAAGCCAAATACGCCATCGAACAGACCGGAGCCTGCGGCATCCAGGTCTTCAGCAATATTGCCGGAAGACCGTTGGACGAGGCTGATTTCGCAAGCCTTTTTGACTATATGGCCGAGGTCGATCTGCCGATCTGGATCCATCCCGCACGGGGTGCGGATTTTGCCGATTATAAATCCGAAGAAAAGTCCCTGTATGAAATCTGGTGGACTTTTGGATGGCCTTACGAAACCAGTGTCGCCATGGCGCGTCTGGTCTTTTCCAAGACGTTTGACAGGCTGCCCGGCTTAAAGGTCATCACTCATCACGGAGGTGGTATGATTCCTTATTTTGAAGGACGGGTAGGACCGGGCTGGGACCAACTCGGAGCCCGCACCTCGGATGTTGACTACGGGAAATTGCTCAGGGAATTAAAAAAGCGGCCGATAGACTATTTCAAAAAGTTTTACGCTGATACGGCCCTTTTCGGATCACGGATGGCAACGCTTTGCGAGCTTGACTTCTTCGGTGCCAATCACATCCTTTTCGCCTCTGATTCGCCGTTCGATCCTGAACGCGGCCCCATGTATATCAGAGAAACCATAAAAATTATCGAACAACTCGATATTACGGAAGAAGAGCGCGCTAAAATTTTCCATCAAAATGCAATAGATCTTTTAAAATTACCTCAATAACACTTTTGTAAGCTTGCGGTATGTTTGTGGATCATACATACCATCTTTGTCATCTTTTAAAACAAGGGAGGGATTATTATGATCGCCAGGATAGCCTTTAAAACAATTCTCATCATCCTTTGCTCATTAACCTTATCCATACCTGCTTTAAACGCTCAGGTTCTCGGTATCGGTACAACCAAAGGCGGAGCCAACGCTTCGATCGGGGCGGCTATCTCCCAGGTCGTTTCGTCAAATACCGATTTTCAGATGCGTCCGCAGAAGATGGGCGGGACTCAGCAGTATATCGCCGTTGTTAACGCAGGCGATCTGGAATTCGGGATCTCCAATATCATGCAGTACGACATGGCAGTGGAAGGGTTTGGCCTGTCCAAGCGCAAACATGAGAATATGCAGTTGGTGGCAACGCTCATGTCTTTTCAGCAAAGTCCGCTGGTGGGACGCAAATCCGGAATCGATTCAATTCATGATCTGGAAGGCAAGAAAGTTCCCAGCGGATTCAAGGCCTCCCCTCTTTTTGACTTGTTTATGAAAGCATTTTTGAAAAGCGCCGGCATAACTATGGATGATGTCAAACCTGTTCGGGTGGTCTCTTTAAGGCGGAGCTGGGAGGCTTTTAAACAAGGGCAAACCGATGTGGCCATCATTACCGCCGGTGCAGGCCCGTTAAAAGAAATGAACGCCACTATTTCGGGCGGCGTTAAGTATATTCCGGCTATAGAAAATGAAACAATCAAAAAAATGCTCCCCAAAACCCGATTTGAAATCGTAGAACCTACCAAAAATTCGGTGGCTCTTAAGGAACCGATGCTTATGAATGTTTATGAATACGTTCTTTTCGCTAACGAAAATGTCCCGGAAGACAAAGTGTACCAGGTGGTAAAAGCGCTTTACCAAAACGAAAAGGCCCTGAAGGCGACTTCTCCTTTGTGGAAGACCTATTCCTCTGATTTTATTGCAAGAGATTACGGTCTTGATTATCACCCCGGAGCCGTCAAGTTCTTCGAAGAAAAGGATCTGGAAAGACCTTAATAATCCGGATCCCAAATATCGGCGGGTGCCGTGTTTTGTTGTGATTCGAAACCCGGATAAGGCTGGACAGGCAGGCAAAGCAGAGGGCCGATGAAGGGGAAATTACAGGCAGACAACCACAATCAACGCAGTCATGTGGATCATCCGATTTTGATACAGAGTTTGGGTTCGGTATTGACATTGGTCGTCCTGCTTACCGCTGCCCAGACTTTTTTAAGACTCGGTCTTCCCATATATACGGAACAAGTACTGGCCCTGATCCTGGGAATGGGAATTGCCCTCTGCTTTCTCCACAGCCTGTCCTGCAAAAAAAAGCCGAGCACGATCCGGATTTGGGCAGACCGGGTATTCGCATTTCTGGGGCTGGCAGTCGGCTGCTACCTGCTCTTCCGTTATCCAATCCTTGCTCAGGAATATTTTTACCGTAAAACCGAGGCCATAATCATCGGGGTTGTACTTATCCCCCTGGCTATCGAAGGTCTCAGGCGGATGACCGGCCTTGGGCTGGTTTCAGTTGTTTTGCTTTTTATCGTTTATGCATTTTTCGCTGACAAGGTGCCGGGAACACTCCAGGGTAGAGCCGTATCTCTCGGTGACATGCTTTCCTATTTGACCGTAGACAACATTGCCATTTTCGGCCTCCCGTTGAAAATTATTGCAACAGTGGTCCTGGCGTTTATTTTCTTCGGCCAAATTTTGCTGATCACCGGAGCGGCGGAATGGTTCACGGATCTATCCACTGCGGTGGTCGGCGGCACCAGGGGTGGTGCCGCCAAAATTTCAGTTGTGGCCTCGGGGCTTTTTGGTTCGATTTCGGGCAGTGCCGTCTCCAATGTGGCATCCACCGGCGTGATCACCATCCCCCTGATGAAAAAGGGGGGTTTTAGCGGAGAAATGGCGGCAGCTTTTGAATCCGTGGCCTCCACGGGAGGGCAGATTATGCCCCCTATTATGGGTGCCGCGGCATTCTTAATAGCGGAATTTCTCCAGCTTCCATATGCCAGCGTGGTCGCCGGTGCGGTTTTCCCTTCATTGTTGTTTTATTTCGCCATATTGCTGCAAGCCGATCTGGAGGCAGCCCGGCTGAATGTAAAACCTTTGGACACCGCCAGCGTGCCGAAACTGCGGCACATTCTCGCTGCAGGCTGGTATTTTCCGATACCGTTTATATTGCTCGTCGCTGTTCTTTTCCTTCTGAATCTCCCGCCTGCTGAAGCCGCCTTATGGTCAGCAGGTTGCATGATCGCCTTAAATTTGTTGTTTGGCCGAAAGGTTGGACGCATTACACCCCGGGCCCTTTTTAAGGTCATGGTACAAACCGGAAAAGGATCCATCGATATAATTCTCGTGGGAGCCGCGGCGGGCATGATCATCGGTCTGCTGGAAATCACGGGATTGAGCTTCGGGTTAACCCATCTGATGGTGGTGATGGGCAAAAACAATCAATTGCTCATGTTGATCGCCACTGCTGCTATTTGTATTATACTGGGCATGGGAATGCCCACAACCGGTATATACGTGCTTGTGGCGACCCTGGCCGCTCCCCCCATGATCGAACTGGGGGTGAATCCGCTTGGAGCCCATCTGTTTGTGCTTTATTTCGGACTTATGTCCATGATTACCCCGCCGATGGCCATTGCGGCATTTACCGCTGCCGGCATTGCCAATACCGGCTTTATGCAGGCGGCATTTGCATCTGTAAAGGTCGGCTGGATAGCATTTATCATTCCCTTCCTGTTTATCTACTCGCCCGAACTGCTGCTTGATGGGTCGGTTATGTCAATAATGGTTGCGGTCTTATCCACAGCCGTGGGTATTGTCTTTATATCCGCAGCTTTTATAGGCTATATCAACGGCCGGCTCGGGCCGGTGGCCCGCATCTTACTGTTTATAATCGGATGCATTGTCCTGATTTCTCACATCAAGCCCTCACTGCAGATTATTATTACATTTCTAGGGCTTATCGGCATTGTGCTTTTGTACTTGCAGGGCAAAAAAAAGAGAATCTCCTGAATATTTATCTCTATCTGTAGTTTTATAATTTAAAAACCGGCGGTTTCGCCGGATGAGAAATATCTTTTTTCCCTGATCAATAAAGCACATCCCGCGGCGATCAAAGAAGCAACAGCATAAGCAATAAAGATCAAACGATAGTTGCCATATACATCAAAAAGAGCGCCTGCCAGAAAAGCCCACAAACCGCCGCTTATATGGTGGACCGTGGTAAACAACCCGGAAATAAGCCCCATATGTGCAAATCCGTATAGCTTAATAATTAATGTCGTAGTTATCGGGCCTACGATTAGCATAGTAAAACCGAATGCCAGCGCAAAAATATAGAAAGCTGCCACGGTATGATACTTCAGAATAAAGAGAAAAAGCAGGCACCGCACAAAAACGGTTAAAAACACAGGCGTTTTATTGCCGATCTTATCTATCGTGCGGCCTACTATTAAAACGCCGACAAGACTTAAAAGTCCATACCAGCCCAACATGTCTCCGGCACTTTCCGCAGAGATTCCATAATCGGTAACCATCGGCACCAGGTGAAGAAGGACCAGGAAATTGCCTCCCCCGCAAACAGACATAATAACAAGATAGAGCCAGAAAGGAGATGTCCGCATGGCCTCTTTTAATTTCAGACCCTGATCAGCCTCTTGTGAATTAGCCCTGGCGTTGTCTGTTCGGTCAGCCGTTATCCTCCCGAATGGCTGCAGCCCGAGAACGGCCGGTTTTTCTTTGATAAGGGTGAAGATCAATGCCAGATTAACTACCAGTATACAAAGTCCTATAGCCGCAAAAGTCCAGCGCCATCCAAAAGTCAACACCATGTGCGTTGCAAGAGGCGCAAGGGCATATTGGCCCAGGCACCCCCCGGAAAGCGCAATGCTTAAAGCTGCTCCGCGGTTACTATAGAACCATTTGCTGTTCAGGGCTGCGAACAGATGCCCTGAAGTTCCGCCTAATCCCAGTGCCAGAAAAACACCATAGAGTATGCCGAATTGCCATAGAGCATTGATTTGCGAAATACCTATATAGCCGAAAGCTAAAAAGAGTGTTGCACATAAGAGTACGGGCTTAGCGCCATGGCGGTCGTACCACCTGCCTATAAAGGTGATCATTACCGCGAATACCGCCAGGTTTAAAAAAACCACCAGGGAAAACTCCCCGCGGCCGCACCCGAGTTCGGAAATAAGCGGTTTGAAGAAAACGCTTATGATCGATCGGCTGCCTCGCACTAAAAACAGAATGAGAAAAGAACTCAGAAGAACGTACCAGCCGTAAAAAACACTTTGCCGAAAAAATTTCATTTATTCGCTTTTTGTACTTTTGTCACTTTGAAAAGACGTTTAAGATGGCAGAATTGAATGAAAAAGCTTTCCCGGCCTATCTGTATCGCGCAAAGTATCTTTTTACGGCAGGGACGCCCAATGATAAAATGATTAGTAAAAACAGAGTTGCTGAAATTGGACGCATGATAAATGTCAAAACCGATGCCCATCCGCCGCCGGCGAGCATGGTTGCCTGAAAAAAACTTTCCTCAGCAATCGGCGCCAGAATATAAGCCACCAGGAAGGGAATAACACTGAATCCATATCGACGCATGAAATACGCCAGGATGCCGGTCACAATGGTTGCCACCACATCGAAAACCTGACTGCGAATAGCATATGTGGAAATAATGCCCATAACAATAATTGCCGGGCCCAGTATACTGACGGGAATAATCGTAACTCTTGCTACAAAACGACTTAAGATAGAACCGCCTATAAGCAGCATAAAATTGGCAACAATAAGTCCGCAGAACAAGATAGTCAGAATGTCTATGTTGCGTGTGAAAAGTTCAAAACCCGGATTTAAGCCATGAATCATGACACCGCCCAAAAATACAGCCGCAACGCCTCCGCCCGGAATTCCCAGGGTTAGGGTGGGGATCAGGGCTCCCATAATAGCAGCATTATTCGAGGCTTCCGGTGCGAGCACTCCTTCAGGTACTCCTGTGCCGAACTCTTTTCCTTTCTTTGACATCCTGCTTTCGACAAGATAGGCGGTGAAGTTGGCAACCGCCGATCCCTCGCCAGGGATTATTCCTATACCGAGGCCTATCAGAGCGGAACGTATAAGGGTTTTCAACCGGCGGAAAGGGAACATAAACCCTTCTATCAAACTTCCGGAGACTTCCCCTGTTTCCGAGATAGTGCTGCTTCCTCCTACAACCAGGGTAAAAATTTCGCCAAAGGCAAACAGGCCGATCACCAAAGGTATCAAAGGGATGCCGCCCAGGAGATAGGTGCTGCCGAAAGTGAATCTTGCGTGCCCTGTCATCAGGTCCATGCCGACGCAGCTCACAAGGGCCCCGAATCCGCCGGATATAAATGCTTTTGGAATAGAACCTCTGGTGGAAGCCGCTATGAGAACAAGCCCCAGGACGGCCAGCATGAAAAACTCGGCAGGTTGAAATTTCATGGCAAACTCGGCGATTAAAGGCGAAACAAATATCAAGCCGGCCAGCCCGATAAAACCGCCTATAAAAGAACCCATCATGGAAATGCCTATTGCAGTTGCCCCTTTCCCCTGTTTGGACATAGGGTACCCGTCTATGCAGGTAGCCGCAGATCCACCTGTTCCGGGCGTATTAATTAAAATAGCCGATAAAGAGCCGCCATAAGTCACACTCATATACAGGACAGCCAACAGGATCAGCGCCGGACCCGGCTGCATGGCATAAGTGATGGGGAGAAAAAGCGGCAGAGCCGTCAAGGGGCCGATGCCGGGTAAAAATCCGATTATCAATCCCAGCAAAGATATGCCAAAAATCATTCCCAGATTCTGCCACTGCAGAACTATAGTTAATGCAGCAATCCACCCTTCAAGAGAATACAACGGCCTTGATCTCCTTTATCTTTACATTAAATCGATAAACAAATAACCTACGGGTAAATGGGCCTTAACAATAATATTAAAAATAATGTATACTGATGCAGTGATAATTATCGCACTGATGAGCAATTGCACCTTTTTTCGATACCCCAGTACTATTCCCGACAAAATAATGAAAAGAAAGGTACCCAATATATATCCAATAAATATCATGAAAAAAAAGAAAATAAACATAAGTGCCGCAAGGTGAATAACCCTTTTCATTGCTATGCGGACCTCTGCCCGCTCTTCCCCTGAAAGCGTGTTAGCTTCTTCTTTCGAGCGTAAAGTTACTATTAAATCTATGATCGCGACCACAAAAATCATGGTCAGTACAAGGCGTGGAAAAGTGCTTGCCATTCGGGGATAACCAAGGGTCATTAAAAATAGTCCAGTGCTGACGGCTATAACAGCGATATCAATCCAAAAGGTAGGGGGAAAAGGGGAAGATTCAGATTTACGGCCTGACATATCGGGACCTCCGACTATAACATCAGTGTAAATAAAGGAGGGCGGTTTCTGTACCACCCTCCTTTTCTTAACTTAAAATTACTTTTTTTGATCTTCTTTCATCAAGGGCATGTATTCTTTTGCCAACCTGAAGTTATCCTTTACGACTTCTTTCATTTCAGCTCTGGAAAATTCTTTTACAGGACGTCCCTGCTTTTTCATGACTTTCCTGAACCCTTCCTCGTCAACAGCTTTTTTGAAGGCTTCCTCAAGTTTTGCCATCCTGTCCTCCGGAACTCCGGGGGGCGCCATGGCTCCTCTTACAAATGGGATATACGGATAATCTTCATAGCCCAGTTCATGGATGGTGGGAACATCCGGGACCTCATCTACCCTTTCAGGTCCCAAAATCGTAAGCATTCGCAGCCGTCCGTCTCTTACGAACCGCAACCCGGTGGTTGTAACGCCGACCAGGAAATCGGCTTCACCGCTGAGAGCCGCCCTGGTTGCAGGACCGCCGCCGCCGTAGGGAACCTTGATAAATTCGGTGTTTGTAAATTTTTCTATCAAACAGTCATGCAAATGATCTATGGTACCAATTCCAACTATTGCCGCCCTCAGCTTCTTTTCCCTGGATGCCTCAATTAACTCCTCAAAAGTATCGTAAGGAGAATCACTTCTGACTTCTACTGCCATGGGCCCCTTAAACCAACCATAAATAGGTTTGAAGTCCTGGACATGGGTTCCGCTGTTCTGTAACTCCTGGGCCAGCACAACATCAGGCAACACCACCCCGGCAATGGTATAGCCGTCGGGCTTGGCTTTCTCGGCATACGACATGCCTAAGGTGCCGGCCGCCCCTGTCACATTTTTAACTATCACCGGAACTCCCAGATGCTCCTGAACGAAAGGCATCAAATTGCGGATTTCAATATCCGTTCCGCCCCCGGGGCTGAAAGGATTAATAACGGTGACGGTTCTGGAAGGATAATCCTCTGCCGCCCAAGCCCCGGAAAAGCCGGCAGTCACGATAAGACAAGCCAAAATAAACACGCCGAAAAAGCAATTAAATCGTTTAAATGGTTTAAACATAACCCCTCCTTTTTGTTTTGGTTAATTGAAAATGTGCCAATCAACGGCACCAAGGTACAGGCTCAACCCCCGGTCTGCCCGGATACCTTGATGCGACTTCAAGAACCTTTGGATGTTCAAGTGCTTTTAAGAATCCCCGGTCATGAATAACTGTATCCCCTACCTTAAAAGTGGCCGTGCGAATGTCTCCTGTGCAGTGCATCCAGTAGGGATAAGATTCTGTTGCAGGAGGTGCGCCGATATGAACATGAATGTTGGAGCTGTGGGCATGTTCTATCATACGCCTGTACAAGTGGTTCGGGCATTGGTGGGTCCCGATATTGGCCTGGGGATGTATGCCAAAATGCAGGCATTTAAAATCATAAACGCCTTCTCCCACCCTGGCCTTCATTGATTCCAGGAATTGAACCAAGCTTTGCGCTTCGGCACCCCCTTCAATTTTTTTTATTTGATTGTTGTCAATAGTTAATCGAATCGGCTTGTCAAAATACGGAGGTATTCCAATATAACGGGACCACCAGCTTAACATGCAGTCAAAAATAAAGACCCCGGCTGTATTTGACAAATAAATGGGCGGAACAACCCATTCCGGCCATGGACGATATGCCCCGGCCTCCTCTCTTCTAATGGTATAGGTTTTAAACCAGGGATGATTGGGGTTGTAAGGAGGCTCTATTACCCCCTCCAAATGAGTACCATTGTCATCGGTTAACTGCCATTTTTCCCCGGCTTCAAGAGGAACCGCTGCCTGGTATCGGATTTCACTGACCAATTCATGGGGGGTTTGCGCCCAATCGGTGCAAAGTAAAGGGGCAGTGGTAGCCATGTTACGAACCATTAAAATCTGGTTTTTCCATAAAAACTGCTTTAACTCCACCATCTCCTCAAAGGTCAGATCAAAAGACATATTGATAAAAACATCACAGGCGGCGACAGAAGCCTTTACAATCGGGGGTATTCTCCAATTATGAGGCCTTGCCAGCTCATCGATCCATAAAACTGAAGCGTTCGCCCCTCTGTAGTGTATTGCATTTTGAATCCAGCCCACGGCGGTTTCATCCACAAGGTTATCCCCCCCGTAAATCCCGTCTAACTGGGCTAACAGTAGAACTTCTTGGCCCTTTTCAATATTGGCGCAGTGATCCAATAAATCATTAACCGCGGTAGCCGCGCCTTGAGTTATTAAGGAAGTAGCTGTCATGCTTTATACCCTTCTCTGTTTCGGTTCTTAAAAAGCATACGTTCTGTTATCTGTTAAATAAAACTTTATTGTCCCGGATTGTATCCTAATGAATCTGAAATCATAGATACAGTTTCTACGAGTTCTGTTGCCAGATTATTTATATTTTCCCCTAAAATTCTCTCGGTAGCCCCAATAACAGCCAGGGAAGCCTCAATTTTTTCTCCAGGCCCCCAAATAGGTGCCGCCAACCCTGCGCGGCCCCACGTCAATTCTCCTCTGTTGATCGCATATCCACGTTTGCGGATTTCCTCAAGGTCGTCCAAAATAGCGTCAATTGTCGTAAGAGTATATTTTGTATGCCGCACTATTTTTTCCTGCTCCAAATAAGCCATACAATCATCTTCCTCCATAAATGCGAGCATCGCCCTGCCTATGGCTGTACAATAAGGAGTAATGCGAGGACCTATATTATGAACCGAGGTGGTCACCCCCTCGGGGAAGGCAAAAAGGGTGATCAAAACTGAATTTTTATCCCAAATGCCGATTCTGTTGCTGCATCCTGTCCGTTCTGCCAGAGTTTGGACATAATCCCTTGCATGCAGGTTGACTTGCAAATTGGTGGAAAAATGCGCTCCGAGTTCGAAAATCTTCGAGCCAATGCTGTATTGGCGGAGATGAGAGTCATATTGGAGAAAACCATTCTGTTCGAGGGTGGATACTATACCGTGCACCGTTGAAATTTTTAATCCCAAACGATTAGCGATATCAGTAAGCCTGCAAGTGGGGCGCGATTTTGAAAAAAGACAAATAATATCAAGCGCGCGCTGTATGGATTGAATGGCCATGAAAGTAAACTTCTAAATGTAATAGTAAATTTATTTTTCGATATTATCGAAATTATAGCTACAACACTGAATTTTATTCAGTATTATTTTTATTAAATTATAAGATTGTGCATGTCAAGGCAATTTTTATAAAATAGTTTCGATAATATCGAAAAAATAGGTTTATATACATGATGGTAAAATCTTAAATTTTAAATTCTTCATCCAGTGTTTCCGGGGCAAAAAGTTCTTCAACCTTCATTCTGCGGGGAGATAATCCCTGATCATGGTGATAGCGCAAGAAGGTTTCCAGGACATGACGGTTTTCTTTTACTCCATACGGCCACCAGTCATCCTGTATTGTATTCTTTGTCCGTTCGATTTCATCATGCAGCCAGGGCAGAGCCGCATAGAGAACGTGGGTTTGGAGATATTGATCAAGCACCTTTTTCTTGGCCTCACAAAAAGCCTTATACAGATTCACGGCGATCCAGGGATTCTTTTCATAAACGCTGCGTTTAATTATAATGGTGTGCATAATTGGAAATATCTTTGTCTTCTTGTAATAGGCGGCTTCAACTTCGCGCGGATTTTTAAAAATCCGTGCGACATTCGGCGAACCCTCCGTAAAGCATGATGGGGCCCTGGCCGCGATCATGGCATCCAGCTCGCCGTCATCCAGCATTTTAGAAAGATAACTGTCCGGCGGTATTGGTTTAAGGTCAATGTCTGCCGGCAGGTCCAGGTCTATTTTCTCTTTTCGCCCCGGAGCTTCCTGTCCGCCGCTGCGCCAATGTACGCTCCGTGTGCAAACCCCGTATTCATCTTCCAGAATTCCTCTGAGCCAAACAACAGCAGAAATTTGGTATTCAGGCAGCCCTATGACTTTTCCTTTCAACTGTTCGGGCTTCTCGATACCCTTATGTGTATTTACGAAAATATAGGCGTGCCGGAACAACCTTGAGGTAAAGACCGGAATGGCTATAAACCTTTCATCTCCCCTGGAACGCAGCATTACATAAGAGGAAAGTGATGATTCGGAGATATCGAATTCCTGATTTCTCAGTTGGCGCCAGAATATTTCCTCCACCTCCAGCGACATATAATGCAAACGGATCCCCCCGGGTATTACATTGTTATAAGCCAGAGGCAAAATCCTGTCGTAAGGCGGGCAGGCAAAGGACAATGGTAAGCTCATTGACAGGCCCTTTCATGTTTTAAAGATCTACGGTTTAGCTGTGCTCCGAGTCCAATTGCTTGTGTAAATGGTGGACGGCTATTATATGGGATTTAACCTTTTCATAAGCCATTTTACTGTCATTGCTGCGAAGCGCTTCGATAATGTCTTTGTGCTGTGCTGTAATCTCTTCCATTGCTTTTTCATCCACCTCAAATTGATTAATCCTGTGGGAATGAATCTCCATCAAGGTCTCCATTATAATGATAAAAACCTGATTGCCGGTGATTTCGGCAAGAACGCGGTGAAACCTGGGATTCCTGTCATACTGCATAGCCGGGTTATGAGGGTTGAAGCCTTTCAGCTGATGCTGTGTAATTTCTTGCAGACGCTCGATATCCTTTGCTGTCGCCCTGCGCGCAGCTTCGGCAGCCACTTCCGGCTCAAATATAAGTCGCGACTGCAGCACTTCCTCGAGAGTGACCTGCCTGAAGCGAAGCACATCACGCAGGTACCTGATCATTGTTTTGGATTCCCCTTTTTCAATTACAAAGGCTCCTCCGTGGACCCCCTTCTTGATTACCACAAAACCGGATGCCTCAAGGGACCGGATAGCTTCGCGAATACTGGAGCGACTGGCACCGAAAATCTCGGCAAGCTCCCTTTCAGGCGGAAGTTTATCACCGGCGCGGTAGTGACGATTTATGATCGCTTCCTTCAACTGTTCTTCTATGCCCTCGGAAACCCTTACGGAACGTACAGCCGAAAACATTTCCTGTTCTATTGATTTTTCCTCTTTCCGGTTTTGAGTCTTTTTTTTCATCCCTCACCTCACAATTAAACAACCGCATCAACTTCTCTTTATTGGCGATCCCTCAAACCAGGAGAATCCTCCAGTCCCTTTTTATAGTAATTCCAGCTACGGATAAAAGCCTTGCCTTCATTGACCTGTCTTCGAACCTTTGCGACATCGCGGCCTAGCATCCAGCAGGGCTGCCCTATTGTCAATGCCTGATATTGCAATTTCGCGGCTTTTTCAGCCCAGATAGCATGAACACAGCACTCTTCAATGGATCGCCCCGCAACAATATTACCGTGCCCCTTTAAAACTATGATATTTTCACCGTTCATTTTTTCCACGATTCGATGTCCCATATCATAATTGTCTACAAGACCGTACTCTTCAAAAAAAGGGGCCTGCCCGCCAAAAACCATTGCTCCCAGATTGTCCAGGGCGCGCAGTGTATGGCCGGAAACGCTCAGCCCCAAAATGGCCGGAGAATGGGAGTGAACAATAGCACCAATTTCGGGCCTGCTGCGATAAATGCTCAGATGAAGCGGGGTTTCATTAACCGGCTCATTTTCACCCTGTATTTTTCTGCCCTGCATGTCGATGACCACAAGGTCGCTTTCCCCGGCACAGCCGGGACTGGTCTTACCGTTCATCAATATTTTATCATCCGAACCCGGGAGCCTCGCACTGACATGCCCAAGTTCATCCAAAATATTTTCCCTGTCGAGAATCCTGCAGGCGGTCAGCAGTATATGTGTTAAACCTGATTTTTCTTCCTCCATTTCCGGCTCCTTTATATATTTAATTCATATTACAGCATCATGTTGAGTGGGAATTCGTACAAAACCGCCCCTCGCGGGCAACTGATACGACAGCACCCGCAATGCCAGCATTCGTCTGGATAATCAACAGAAGGGCCGTTCGGAGTCATACTCAAAATATGCCCCGGGCAATCTTCCACGCAAAAACCGCATGAAATGCAGTGACCGCAATGGAAACAACGGCCGGCCTCGCCAGCCGCATCTTCAGGCGTAAATCCACTGTCAATTTCAGAAAGTGAGTGCAGGGAATCATCGAGGGGCTGACACTCTGTTTCCCGGCGGGGAGTTTTTTCAAAATAATCCAGGTTCATAAATTCTTCGAGGGCAACAGTATGAGGAGCTTGCGCAACCTCTGCATTTGTGGATTCCAGCATCCTGTTTTCGTTAAAATAAATCTGCAGATTTAGGGGGTTGCCTTGATCGCTAAGCCGGTTGTCCAGGCCAATTGCGGCTTTTCTCCCGCTGCCGACCGCCTCTGCAACCGTGGCCGGCCCGGATACAACATCTCCTGCTGCGAAAACCCCCGGGAGAGAAGTTTCCATCGTCGCCGGATTCACTTTCAAAGTACCCCTTGGAGTCAATTCAAAAAAATCGTCCTTTGCCAGCAAGCCTAAATCCGGTTCCAGACCTATGGCGTAAATTACAGTGTCGGCATGGATAGTTATGCCGCCCTTGCCCTTTTTTGTTACCACCAGGCAGCCTGCCTCATCAAAACAAAATGACGACACTGATGAAAATTGAACCTCCAGGCCCTTATCTTTCTTAAATATTGTTTCAGGCAAAAGCCCATTGTGTATCCTTATGCCTTCGGCTTCAGCCTGATAAACTTCCTCCAGAGGAGCACACATTTCTCCCGGACTTTCCAGGCAGACAACATAAACCTCACGCGCGCCCGTGCGAACAGCCGTAAAGGCCGCATCAAACGCGACCCCTCCCCCGCCCAGAATAACAACCCTTTTGCCGGGCCTGCTTTTTTCCTCACCAAGGTTAACAGAATTAAGCCACGAAACTGCAGGAAAAGCAAGTTCGGCTCCCGGGATTTCAAGCTCCCGCTCTTTCCAGGCCCCCACTGCAATAAGGCAGGCGTCGAATCCTGATAATATCGAGTCCAGTCCAATATCCCTGCCCACCCTAAAATTGGTCCGGACGCATACCCCCAGGTTGAGGATCAGGCCGACCTCCCTATCCACAATGTCCTTCGGCAAACGGAATTCAGGAACGGCATTTCGGGGGATACCGCCTATGGCGGGTCCGGATTCAAATACGGTTACCTCGTGGCCTAAAAGGGCCGAAAAATAGGAACACGTCAATCCGGCCGGGCCGGACCCTATTACCGCTATTTTTTTGCCCGAATGCGGCCTCTTTACGGGAAGCCCTTTATACGCGGGATTACCATGGTCAGCCGCGTAACGTTCAATGGCCCTGATAAAAACACTGCTGTCAAAATTGCCTCTGTTGCAGCCGGACTGACATGGATTAGGGCAAATGCGTCCCGTCACTCCCGGTATTGGATTACGGCACCTTATATATTCCAGTGCTTCATCCACCAGGCCTTCTTCGATCAGAGTGTTCATCTTCTGAATCGGGAGACCGGCCGGGCAAATGGCCTCGCAAGGTGATGTGCGGGGCTGATAGGGCAGGCTTTCTGAGAAAACCATTTTCTCCCTTAGTTCTTTACTGAATCTGGGCGGCATATCCTTTTAATCCTGTACCAATAGCGTTGCTTAAAATGTTCGCCATAACCTCACTAAACCCAGGAAAACTCATCCCTTCCCCCCTCCTTCCAGAGAGACAGCACCCTTGCATAAGCTTTATCCGGCTCCGGGTAATCACTCCTGTGATATATGGCCCGCCCGCTTTCTTTTCTCTGCAAAGTGGCCAGGGTGGATAACCGGCAGGTAATGAGAAGATGCATCGATTCATTTGCCCTCATCAGTTCGTGGTAATTTGAAGCCTGGATCCTGTCTTTATGACTCTCAATAAATTTCAGGCGATCTAATGCAATCTCCATTCCCCTGCCGTTCCTGACATAGCCCATGTAATAGCCCATCACCTGCCTGATGGCCGTCTCGAATCTGTCATAACGAATACCGTCCTTTCTTTTAAGCGGACTGAATATGCTTTCATATTCGCGTTGAACTTCAAGGGGATCGACCTCCCCTGGTTCCGGTATTGCCGAAGCTGAGTCTACCGCGGACCTTGCAGCCAGGTATCCGCTGCAGATTGAGCCGGAAAAGGAATAAAAAACACACCCGTTAAATAAACCTTTCACGGTACTCTCAAAATTTTCATCGGTTTGAATCATACCGCTCAATTCGATTTCCGAGAGCTCAACCTCCATAGGATACCTTGCAAAGTCGACTCCTCTTTGTTCACAGTAATCAAGAAATGTTGCCTTGTCGCCGGGCATCAAAACATACTGGAGATGATACAGCTCTTCCGGGCTTATATGCCGCATTTCCATGTGGAAAGGCGGACCCCTGCCATCCCTTTGTTCCTGGTATGTTCCCTGTATTTGTTCCCGCCTTGGGCCGTTTTCCATTAGAGGATGGTATTTGCCCATAAATCTCTCCCCAAAAGCATTTAGTTCGTGAGCGCCGGCGCTGTTTATGCCGTTCATGCCCGCGCATCCGAAGCCTTTGGGAACCAAGGTCGCCTGCTGTTTAAGATCCAAATTGACCAGTTTCGCGCCGCATTCATATGCAAGGACGAATTGACTTCCGGTATTAAAGGGACTGTGCCAGGTATTAAACGGATTGCCCGTGGAATTGGTGACAGCCCTGTTTGCACTGTTCCCGACGGCCATTACCACCGACTTGGCACGAAAAATATAAAAGGTGCCGTCTATCACATTGTATCCCAATGCGCCTCCAGCCCTGCCCCGGCAAGTAATAATTCTGGTTACCATGACATGATCAATAACATCGACTCCAAGAGAACGAATTTTTCGGGCCAGCCTCCGCTTGATCAATTGACCGTTTTTGATATTTATCCACCAGCTCCCGGGCTGCCCGAAACCGGAAGTTCTAAAATAGGAACCATCCGGGTTCTTTATAAACCCTACCCCGATTTCTTCTAAGAAAGAAATCATGCGGGGCATTACCTCGATCCATTTTTTGATCATGGCCGGAGTATAACCGCTGACCGGAGTATTATAAAACTCTATCGCCGCTTCGGTTGAATCGGTTTCAGGGCCGCTGTTTAAAACGGCAAGGAAGTGGTCGTTTCCGCCTCCCAGGCAGCCCGAACTTTCTATTTTACCCCTGTCAACCATCAAAACTTTCGCGCCCTTTTCAGCAGCGGCCAAAGCAGCGCCGCACCCGGCGGCCCCGGTTCCGAGAACCAGAACATCTGTATCAATTATTCTCCAGAGCTCATCTGCTTGTCTTTGCATTTATTGAAAACGCCCCCGGCTTTAATCGTTTTTAAATTTCAGGCTTGATGGTTTCGTAAAGAATCGATTTCTTCGCTCAGATGTCGTTCAAAAACGACTTTTCACGTTCTATCAGGCTTGAACGGATACCTTTCAAAAGGAACAGGTTCGGTTGAAAAAACCGGTTGATCGTCAGCGTCCTTCCGCACAAAGATCCATTTAAGCCAATTCTTATTATCAGGACTCGGATAGTCCTCCCTGTAATATATATTTTCCCTGGTCTCTTTTCTCATTAATGATGATTTAAGTGTTATTTCAGCGGAAAAAACCATTGTGCGTGTTTCCCTGGCTTTGATAAGGTTATGGATATCCTTTACGCTTAATTCGGAAATTTTTTCCTCCTTGATTTCCAGTATCTGATTCAAGGCGTTTTCCAATTTATCTTCTTTCATAATGATTAATGCGTCCACTGGAAACAGAACTTTTTGAATCTCATTTACAACACTGTCCGGATCTTTTCCTGCTTTTGAATACATGGGGCTGAAAAAATCCTCATGGCTTTTTCCCACTTCATGAAAATCAATCTTTTTAAAAGACTCGTTTCGGGCATATTCGGCTGCGCTATCACCTGCCTGGCATCCCGACCAGGTGCATGCTGTTATGGACCAGCCGGTAAATGGATTAATCCCCAATTCTCTTGCCATGCCTGCGGCAAAAAGCCCTTTCATAGAAGTCCGGCACCTGATATCGGCATCAATGCCGATCTTGTTAGCCTCGTAGGCGGGCTGCCACTCAATATTATCCAAAAGCGGATCGTATCCTTCTTCGCGCCGGCATTTTTCAAACAATATGGGCATCCAGCCATGGCTGACCTGAAGGCTGCGAAATCTTTCGCGCTCTTCGGGCAGAAGAGACTCCACATCTATGCTGATAGGATCGTTTCCTTTTAAGGCTTCTTTGGCCGCGGCAACCACGATTTTAAAGACCGGAGCCCGGTCCTTTTTTAAAACCGGATCGTAGTCCTTCATAAAATGAACGCCTTTGCCGTTAACCCATTTGGCGCCTATCGCCGGCAGTATCCCTGAGCCTTCTATTTCGTGTTTTGCAGGCCTGATATTAATATAGTGGAACTCCGGATTTTTAAGCCTTGCGCCGGCATCGTATGCCATAAAGGGCCCGGTGCCCTGAAGCTCGCAGGCAAGATGATGCCCCCGGTAGCTTCCGGAATTTGTGGCCAAAACAACGCTTTTGGAATGAAAAAGATAATTCTTCGTATCTTTTACCCCTAAACCTGCCGCCCCTGCGATATTACCGGCTTCGTCCTTTGCCAGGTCATAAATATATACGTGGTCTATCACCTGCACACCTCTAAAAAGAGCAACCTTTCTCAGCATGGTTACCATATCGGCTGCTGTTGCATGTTCCGGCCAGAAATTCTTTACTTGCCTTGTACCCCTGGCCAGGGTCCATGTATACTTGTCTCCTCTCTTGCGAAAAGAAATGCCGTATGCTTCCAGATCTTTCATACGTGAATAAGATTCTGAAAACACGCTGGTCACCATTTCCTGGTCCACCAGCCATTCGTTTCCCAGGGTAATATCATAGACATATTCATCAAGGTCGTCGCCGGGCGGCAGAACCATCATGGCGCCGCCGGCAAAGTAGGAATGCCCGGACTTTCCGGCAAAAGACTTATCAACAAGTGTCACGGATGAATTCTTGCCGCTTGCTCTCAGGGCCGCCCACAAACCGCCAAAGCCGCCGCCTATAACCAGAACGTCGGATTTCACGATTTCCCACAAATTTTTTTCTTTATTCATCTGAGAGCCTCCGGATTTTATCCGCTTATATTTTACCAGGCCATGGGTTTCGGCTTGCGAAAAGGATGAACGTCCACAGCTTTAAAAACGCAGGCCAATTCACAACTGAAACAAGTCCAGCAATCTTTTGCATACTTGATCCTGGCTTTTTTTCCTTCATCCATTTCTATTACATCGCCCGGACAGATCATCGCGCAGACACCGCATCCGGTACATGCAAGCTCATCAATTCTTCGGATCATAATACTAACCCCGACTCCGGATTAAAAAAACATCTCTCACATGCCTTTATGATCGCAAAGACAATTCTATCCATTGGTGGTTTCGCTAGAAAATTCAGGCACGATTGGCTTTATTTTCCTTCTTTTAACTATCTGAACCAAAATACAGCAAACCAGCAAAACAAAGTCTGCAGGAAGAAGCAGAAGATTTGCGCTGAATACCGTGACAAAAAATAACAAAGCGGTTATTCCAAAAAGAATTCTTATCAATCCTGCAACCGGGCCCAGAAAATATTTTGAAAAAAATACCTGAAGCGCGAAAACACCCAGAATGATGCAGCCGATTTGAGTTATCCCGACAAATAAGGCGCCGTCGGGCTGAAGCACAAGTATGGGGGCATAAATAATGAAATATGGTATAAGGAATGCCGTAGATGCAGCTTTCAAGGCTTCCCAGGATGTCGGCCAGTAGTCGGAGCCTGCCAGCTTGGAGGCCACAAGCGCCCCAATGGCGATCGGCGGAGTAAGGTGTGAGAATACCGCGAAAATGAACGGAAACAAATGAGCCTGTAACAGGGGCACCCCCATTGCCAGAAGTGCAGGAGCCGCGCCGATAGCCACCAGCATGTAGGCCGCCGGGGTTGGCACCCCCATACCGACAAATATGGAGGAAACCATAATAATGGCAAGAGCGATAGGCAATATGCCATGACTTAGGGCTCCTACCAACAGCGGAAGCTTTGTGCCCAGTCCGCTTGTTTCAATGCAGGTGGCTACCACACCGATAAGAGCGTTTATAATTGTAACATCACAGGAAGTCCTCGCTGCTGTTGTAAGATCGTCAACTATTTTGCGAAAGTTTAAACGGTTCTTCTTACGGATACTGAAAACCGAACTTAAGGCCACCAGGCTAATGATGCTCCAGAAGACCACAAACGGCAGTGAAAATCCTTTTGCCAACAGAAAAATCAACACTGCAAGAGGCACCAGAAAAAGCGGTGCATCCAGAAACAATTCTTTTATATCAACGGGGTCTTCTTCTTCGAGCTCCACATCCATTTTATAGGCATTAATCTGCACATATACCAGAAGCCCTAAAAAATACAGAATTGCAGGGATCAGGCAGGCAAGCGCGATCTGAATGTATGGTATACCGGTAAATCCGGACATTATAAATGCCGTAGCCCCCATGATCGGAGGCATAATCTGGCCGCCGTTTGAAGAAGCCCCTTCTATGGCTGCGGCCTGTTTAGGCTTATAACCGGCTTTTTTCATCAGTGGAATGGTATAAGAACCGGTAATAGAGACATTCGCCACAGTACTGCCGGTCATGCTCCCGAGAAGTGAACTTCCGACAACAGCCACAAAGGCGGGACCGCTCTTAAATTTTGACCCCAGCAGTTTTCCTATTCCCAGAACGAACCTGATTCCGCCGAACGCATACAGCATTCCTCCAAAAACTATCAGCAAAAACAGATAATTGGCTGAAAGCCCCAGAATCGGGCCATAAACTCCCTGATTAACCCCCACACCTGCACTCAGCCACATGATAATTCTGGAAAACGATACCGGCGCCACGGTAAAAGGATGGGGAAGAAACCGCCCAAGTACCAGATAAACCACGCTGATCCCGGCCACAAGCACAAACGTGTTGCCGAGGACCTGACGTCCCACGATGAAAATCGTGAGGAGAATTACAAGCCCCAAGACAATATCTATAGGGAGAGGAATCGATTGCCGGTATAAAAGAATTTCATTCAGGTTTATCAATAAATAAGCGGTGAAGGATATCGAAACGATTAACAAAACCCATCTTAAGCCGCGACCCTTTTTAAAATGGGACATAAGGGAAAGCAAAACCACAGTCAGAGCCAGACCAAGATGTAAAATGCGATGAGCCGTTGGATCAACCAACAGATACTGGGTATATATTAACTGATAAAGAATCATGGCAAGTGCCACCACCGGCAGGGCAACTGCCAATATTTTATCCGTGGTTATTCGCCAGTTTTTTGTGATTTCCATTCCTTTTTTAACCCTCCCTCAATTCCCTGGCGGAGCTCTGTCTTAAACCCCGCCAGGGAGAATTAAACAGAAATCACTCGATTAAGGCAAAAGGTCCAAAAGAGGCTTTACGGTAGTATCTTCTTTTTCTTCATAGAACTTCTTTGCGGCTGGATGTATGCGATCCATGCTTATAACATAGGTACTCAACGACTCCTTGGTGATCCCTCTTCCCTGTGCATGCCAATCTGCAAATTTTTCAGTATTATTATAAAGCACTTTCGCGACTTCGCGGACTATGGCGTCATCTTCCAGCCTTGCATCCGCACACCAAAAAACAGGATCCACAGAAGCATAAACAGCTTCGGGCTGGGTTTTAGGATCCAGGGCTTTCGGGGGGATTCTAAGAGGAAGCATGTCATGCTCAAGCTGAAGCTCCTTTGGCATAAGGTTTATATAGTAAATTGGTCCTCTTGTTTCCAGGTCTTCGATAAAAGAACCTTTTTTAAAGCTGGAAGGCAGAATATAGTCTATCATTATTACAGCTACATCCGCCAAACCGTCGCGAAGAGCATTGGCTCCCCCGCCATATCCTCCGTGAAGGAGTTTAACCTTATCTTTAATTCCATGTGCCTCCAGTATTTTTTCTTCGAAGATTGTCCGGGAACCACCTGGTCTTCCCACAAAAACTTTTTTGCCTATAAGGTCTTCAGCGTTTTTAATACTTTTATCATAAGTGATCCATACCCACGTATTGCTGGTGCAGTAACCCACGATGCGGTCCTTGTCATAGTAGTCCATTCTCTTCATGTCCGGACTAGTCATCATCGAGTAGAAAGGAGAAATAAAAATGTATTTGTTATAATTTTTCATGGCCATCTCAGGGCCGGCACTCACCCCGGGGGTTGCGACCACCTGAAGATTAAGCCAACCTGAGTCTTCGTTAGTAAAATGTGCCAGTGCCTGGGAGAGCACGTGCCAAGAATCGCCCACTCTCCCTCCAAGAATCATTTTCCGGGTGGGCTCATGGTCAGCAGCCGTGGCTCCAGTCGCCCCGACACTGCAAGCAAGTATTACGAACGAAAAAAAAATCCTGAAAATTTTTTTCTGCATTGTCTTCCCTCCCTGATTTTAAAATTAATGATGAACAGGTCAAAACCTGCTATTATAATCTACTCCATCTTATCTGATGAAGTGAGAGCAAAAGCGCGAGGATATTGTTTTTGTAGCCCGGACCTTTTTATCAAGGTACAATGTATTAATGGTTCAACCATTAATACATTGTACCTTTTCTGTCAAGAAAAATATGACGGATTTAAAATTTATTCCACCGACGTATAGCTTATATCCTATCAGCAATTCTTCGTAAAAACCGTGCCAAGTCTTTTTTTACTTTTTTGTGTTTTCGCTGAATAGTTAGTCCCAGAAAATATTTTAAAAAATACTTTTTCAGGGTACCGTCAGTAGAATCGCGCCAGCCAGTAAGAACGAAGCGCCCATACCGAGTTTCCAGGTTACGTGCTCTAATCCTTTAAGAAACAATGCGGCTATCAGTAGCACGAAAATCGGGCTTATGGTGGACAACGGAGCGACTATGACGACCTCCCCTGTGTTCAATGCCCAAAACAAACAGAGCTGACCCAGCATAGCGCAAATCCCGGCCAAGCTGAAAATCGTCCACCCCCTGAGGCTTTTCCAGGCTGCAGTGCTGTGATGATTCTGCCAGAAGGTTATGAAAAGGGGAAAGGACAAGGCGGCTATATTCTGTACTAACAGCCCAAGAATCGGTTCGGCATTTATACCCAATCCGCTTTTTCGGAATATGTGTGAGATTCCGTAGCTGGCTCCTGCCAGAATCGGGAAAATCAGGTCCTTCTTGGAAAAATCAATGTCCGAATCGCTATGATGATTGTTTGAGCTGATGATAATTAGGCCAATAATTATGATTAAAGTGCCAATGCCTATGACGGTGGTGATTTTTTCGCCCAAAAAGGCTATGGCCACCAATGCTGCAAAGAGGGGTTTGACAGAATATAGAGAACTGGCGATTGCACTGCCTACGCGATTTATCCCCAAGTAGAGCAGAAGCCTGCCCAAGCAGGGACCTGAAAACCCGGCCAACGCAAAGAAGAATACGCTAAGGGGACTAATGGAATTCACTGGTGGAAAGAAAACCAGTAGGACAAGCGCCCCTATAAATGATACGACCATACTGATAACACCGCCGGAAAATACGTTCATATCCTTAAGTCCGATACGGACAACCACCATATGGAGGCCGTAGAAGAACGATGCTATGATTGCCAGCAGAGCTGCCATTTATACCCTATCTTTCTATTTTTCCAGAAGGCTTTCCAATGCTTTTTCCTGCTTTTCTTTTCGGATCAATTGGCGGACGAGCGCTTCCCACATAGCCTTTATTTTGGGCTTCGTGAAAATACGAGTGCTCTTCTGGGCAGCTTCAGTATCTTCCGTATACTGAGGCTTGCCGAATATTTTCGCTATAAAAAGGGTTTTGATGGTCTTTTCCAGTAAATATGCCCTAACCACTGCTTGTTCAATACTATCGCCGACCACTACAATGCCATGATTCTTAAGGAGAATAGCCTTCTCGTCTCCCAGCTTTTGGGCCAGGGCATGGCCTAGCTCAGAAGTGACTATTAGGTCTGTCACCATGTCAAAGTGCGGCAATGGACTGGCAAACATAACACCTTCATTGTTGATCGGCCGCAGGGTCTGGCATGTGGCTGAAAAAGCAGTTGCGTAAATCGGGTGTGTGTGCACAACGCAGTTGACATCGTTTCTTAACTTGTAGATTTCAATGTGGATCGGCAGTTCACCATGAGAGTCGCGCTTACCTTCAATTTTATTATAATTAAAGTCAATGGTGACCAAGTCAGGAACGTGCACTTCGCTCAGACAAAGCCCCCGCCCTTTCATAAACATGCTCTTAAAAGAGCCTGGTGCCCGGACGCTTAAATGGCCCAGATTAAGGTCATCATGCCCTGAGTTGCCCAACACGCGGCAGGCAAGGGCCAACATTTCCTTGAATTTATCTTCAACAGATCCAACTGCCTCCATTTCTTTTTCATCCAACATCTTAGTACCTCATCATGGATTATTTTGATGTTTATCAAGTTAGGGGGAGCCCATACCCCCTTAAAATGTGGGATATGGATTCATTTAATACCACTCAATACCATCTCTTTATTCTTGGGGCTTTCCCCTACTGTTTAAAAAGGAGTTTTTTGTAATTCCCGGAAGAGCTTGCATGGCAAAGCTTGTATTACCAACGTGGCTGAAAGTTTAAAGAATTAACTCAAACAACATGCCTCTATATAACGGAACTCGCAGGACAGTGATAAACGCAATATATACTACTAATGTCACTATGCCGGGAGTCACTATAGTGATGAACCAACTATCATAGTCGGCGTACAATCTGAAAAACAGAAAAAGAAAAACAGGAATCGCAACCATGAATCCCAACATATAGATCAGCAAAAATGCACCGATAAACCAGCCAGTCACAGCGATTTCTCTTTTTCTTTCTGCCGCTGTCAACGAATCTGTTTTCATGATTGTCCTGCCTTCGAACCGCTGGTACCAATCGGCTATATTGGGGGCATACAGGGTAGCGAGTAAAAATACTAACATGATTGCAACAAATAATCCGGAGAGCATAGGAAGTAACCGGGAACTGCTGCTGAAGCGCAGGCTCATCAAGGTCATGACTACAGCGACGAATAGCAGGAAGAAAAGAAAAATTCTTTCTTCATTTTTCATGATGCACCTTTCTACGGCGACGAATGTAGGCAGAAATATAAGGATATGACAGTGAGACCAGCGTAAAAATTAAAATGGTCAGGGATATAGGCCGGCTGAAAAACGACATAGCCCCCTCACGTGTCATAAGGGTCTGCCGGAAGGAGACCTCGGCTGTATGACCTAGCAGCAGACCCAGCAACAGGGCGATGCGAGAAAATCCGAATTTACGCATTTCATAACCCAATAGGCCGAAAATGATAGTGATGACAACATCCCCCATGCTGTTGCGCAGGGTGAATGAACCAAGCAGACAGATCATCAATAGAATCGGTGTAAATATAGCGGGTCGGATGCGTGTGACCAGAGCCATTTTCTCTGCGAGGGCCAGCCCGATACCGGCGGCAAAGATGTGGGCGCCCAAAATTGATAAGAGGAGCATATAGACAATATCCAAATGCTTAATAAAAATGCTCTGGCCGATTTCTACCCCGTGGAGCGTCAGGGCTCCCAGAAGTACCGCCATAGCGGCACTGCCGGGAATTCCAAAGCCAAGGGTAGGCAGCAGCGCGCCACCCTCCTTGGCATCATTGGCTGCTTCGGACGCAATGACTCCGCGCACGTCCCCTTGCCCGAATCCCTCTGAATTCCTGCAGGTTTGCTTGGCATGCACATAGGAGAAAAAACCCGCTACCGTACCACCTAGGCCGGGAATCACGCCGATAAAAAAACCGATGGAAGAACAGCGTAGAGTTAGAAAGGAGCGCTTAAGAGTTTCCATGACCCCATCCCATACCCCGGAACCGGGGGCCCGCTTACCTGTCGTACCCGCAATGGGTAACGTTTTTATGAGGAGGTCCATAATTTCCCCCAAGGCCAGCAATCCGAACAACGCAGGCACCACTTGTATTCCATCCCATAAAAATTCCAGGCCGAAAGTGTAACGCAATTCGGTGGTCATAGGGTCGTAGCCCACACAAGAGAACATGATCCCCAGTCCGCCAGCGATCAATCCTTTAAGCAAGGTTCCCTGTGTCAGCACCGCGATCATGGAAAGGCCAAATATGGTTATCATCAGAAACTCAGCATACGAAAAAGCCAATACAACGCCCGAGAGCACAGGGATGAAAAAAAAGGCGACCAGCAGACCAAATAAGCCGCCCATCGTCGACGCTGTAGCCGCTGCACCGAGGGCCATCCCGGATTTTCCTTTTTGAGATAAGGGGAAGCCGTCAAGAACGGTGGCTGCATTTGGTGCTTCGCCTGGGGTGTTGATCAAAATGGCTGGTACGGCGCCGCCATAAGTTGCGGCGCCGTAAGCGGATCCCAAAAGCAACATTGCTATGACCGGATCCATGCCGTACGTCATCGGAATTAAAACGATAAGTGCAGTAACACCGCTCAGTCCGGGAATTGCCCCAAAAATCAACCCGATGATAGTACCTATAAACATGACCAGAATACCCTTAACGGTCAGCATCATAGAGAGCGCAAACAAGAGAGTATCGAAGTGGAACATATGCTATGAACCTTTTTTAGTTTTCTCGGTCATAATAAGGCTTCAATTCCTTCTTCACCTCAAGGTATTGTTGCATCAGTTCATCCATGATCTGTTGGGTGGTCTCGCCGTCTTTGGGGTTTATCTCGCGGTTGGCCTTTTCAAGCTTCTCCTGACACTTCGGATCGTTCATAGCTTTCCAGATGACTTCGCGTAAGTAGCTTAAACGTTCGATCGGTATGTTGGGAGGTCCTGCGATAACCCTGAAGTTGCCTATGATTTTATTCAGATCAGGCTGCCCTAGTTCGGCTAAAGTGGGGGTCTCAGGAATTTCAGATATCCTTTCATCTGAACCATAAAGGGCCAACGGTCGAAGCTGCCCGTCGCGGATGTAATCCCGCAAAGAACCATAAGTGAAGACCACCGCATCAGCGTCACCACGCAAGCTGGCCAACACAGCTTCGTTGCTGTTCTTATGTCCTGCGATGTATTTGGCCTCAATATTGATTGATTCGTTGGCCAAAATCACATCCGCTTCACTGGCGAAACCATTGATCGGCACCCGGAGATCTTTCGCATTCTGCAGATCTTCAACATTTTTATACTGGCTGTCGGATGGAACAGCCAAAACTCGTGGATCATGCAAGATCATGCCCAACCAATCCACTTTGGTCATGTCGTACCTTTGTTTCTCGTACATTTGTTGGATAAAAAGACCTGCCATCATGGGCATTCCCATGGTGTAACCATCAGCTTCGGCATGATACACGCTAGACATAGCGATACGATGGCCAGCGCCTGGCTTATTTTCAACAATAACGTTAACGCCTTTGGGAAGGTAGTTTTCCATGGCACTGGCGATGGTCCGGGCATACGTGTCAAAACCGCCGCCAGGTTTTCCTCCCAGGATCCAACGGATATCCTTGGCTGGGTAATCTTCGGCCAGAACAACCGTAGTGAAACTGGTAAGTACTGTGGGTAGAATAAAAAGAATAGCTGCAATAACAATAATGCTTTTTCTCATCTTTTGTCCTCCTTTTTCGGTTTATAAAGGTTATTTATAACAAACCATCATAGGCAGAGGTATCCTCAGCCGGATGGCCCCTTCCGTGGGACACGCCCGAATGCATGAATTGCAGTGCCAGCATTCCTCCGGGTATGTGACCACGGGAATTTCCTTTTTTGAGGAGCCGAAGAATACGTCTTCCGAACAACGCTCAGCACAAAGCCCACAACAGCTACAAAATTCAGGGTTTATTATAGGAGGCATGAGATAAGCTTCTCCTCTGCTTTCATCCTCTCAATAGATTTAAGGGAATCTAGAACTGTCCAGATTAGCGCCATTCGAGAGCCGGGCCCTTATTGGTTTTTCTGACAAACAGCTGTTTGTCGAATAATGGGTTGGTGTAAGGATAATCGGTTCGTTTATGATTCCCGCGTGTTTCTCGACGCTCCATGGCCGCTATGCAAACCAACTCCCCTAGCTCGATGAGGTTGAATACTTCAAGGGTCCGCATCACCTCATGGGGATTACCTGCTATAACTGTGGCACTAGCTTCCTCTCGGAGTCGGCGCAGATGATTCAATCCTGCCTCTAACAATGTCGCCGAACGAATCGAACCGGCGTAATCACTCATTATTTGCTGCAATGCGATGTTGGCCTCACGCCAATTCGGACCTGCTTGGCGGGTTTGCATGGCCTGCACAAAATTTTCTTTCTCTGAGAAAACCTCATCGGCAAAATTCGACGGAGGATTTTCTCTAATGCGGCTCCATCTGGCCGCATCCTCGCCTGCTATCCAGCCGAAAACCGCAGCCGGCGAGATGCTTCGTGTGGTTTCATCGCCGGCCACGTAAAGCCCTTCTAAGGAGGTGCGGCCTCGTTCGTCCTGCCGGATGCAACCGCAGCTGCCACGCATGCCGTAAGTAGCCCATTCTATAGGATTTTTGCGCAGGTCAATACCTTTTTCATGCAAATGACGGGTCAACGCACTAAACCCTTCATGCTCGAACCAGTGTTGCATGTAAGCGTAGTCTTTTTCTGAAATGCCGCGGCAGTCCATGTACACCGGACCACGCCCGGTAAGGTCATATTCCTGGAACAACCCCTTATCAACTTCGATAATCATGTCGCTGAAACGTCGGTCGGGACGATCCAGGAAAGGCCCGACTGGACGATCTTGGGGGTCGCGAACCACACCGACCCACGTGGCTTGGCCGGAACGAGTAAAATAT
>JAIPDT010000162.1 GCA_021737545.1 Desulfobacteraceae bacterium | reverse complement strand
CAAGCAGAAAATGGGTTCTGTGTGGAAATGGATCCCTTTTTAATCCATTGGAACACAGAACACTTTTTCTGCGGTCTCAATTTCTACCTCTATCTTTCATTAATTTCTCTCATTTTCATAAAACTTTTGACATTACCTTTTATTTTATATCCGGGAGGACAAGGTACTACACCCGGTACCGGGCGGCTTGTAAAAATGTGCGGAAACGGAAACTATTTGTATTGTAAAGGAGGGATGCCGGTGTACATGCGGAACGTTTTTACAAAATGGCTCTGGTCGTAGTAGCCGCAGGCCGCAGCAGTATCGGCCACGGACAAACCCTTGCCGAGCATCTGTTTGGCTTTTTCGATCCGCATGTTCTGTTTAATGGCGTGGGGACCCAGCCCGTAAAGCTTGACCGACCTGCGATAGGCTTTATAACGATTGGCCCCGGCGGGGTTTGATTCAGACAGGTCCCCTTCGTCCCAAGGGGGTGGAACAGGGGTATATCCTTCAACCATCGGCTCACCGTCTCCGGCCAGGACTTTGGAAAGCATGCCGATCTCCTGTCGGATATCTGTGGCGGGTGTATGATTTGCAAGGGAACGTCCGAGGCGGAGCAAGGTTTGTTCATCCGTTCCGCCGACACGAACATGATCAAACACCTTGTCATGCAGGGTAAGCAATGCTTGATCCAGGTACAGTACATAAAAACCGAACCTATCCGGTGATTCGGGTGTGCATAAGTGAGGGATCCGGGCCGGAATCGCTATAAATTCCCCTGCGGTTAACCGGAAACTTCGGTGCCCGATCTCCGTCCGGGTCGCCCCGGACCGAACCAGGCCGAGGGACCAGCATTCATGGGCATGCAACCGGGTGGCATTGGGGCCTTTACCGACCTTCAGCTCAGTACCGGATCCTGATTTATTGCGTACAAACTCGATCAACTGCAGCGTTTTCCCGTTCTTTATTTGTTGCCGGCGGCAAGACTGATCCCCGCCCCGATAAAGGTACCGCCGATCAATCTGTTGATATACTTGCCGATAGCGGCCCTGGAAACAAGAGAAACCATTTTTTGTCCGCATATTGCGTAAATCATAAAACAGTTGAATGCAATAAAAGCCAACACACTGACAAGTGTGGAAAATTGAGGCAAATACGCTGTGCCCGGATTGATAAACTGCGGAAAAACCGCGGTAAAGAATACAATCGCCTTGGGGTTTCCGGCGGTTACAAACACGGCCTGAAGGAACATCTTTCTTAAAGAATTTCCCTGTGTATTTTGGTCTTTTTCGCTTGAAGATATGGGCGGTTTTGACGAACACAGCATGGTGATTCCGATATAGACCAGATATGCCGAACCTGCCCATTTAATCATTTGAAACGCGGTTTCGGAAGCAATTAAGATGGTTCCCAGGCCCGCAATGGAAACGGATGCCTGAAGTACCGTGACGGTTACATTTCCCAGCGCTGAAGCGATCGTGCGCTTTGCTCCGTGATTCATGCCGTGTGTCAAAGCCAGCAGCATGCTCGGACCGGGTATAATCGAAGCCACAAATACGGTTACGGAAAACAGCAGTATCAAATGGAAAGACATATTTTCAGATCCTTTGTATTGTTATGATAATTTATTGAATCCCGGAAATTCCCCGCCCTTTTTATCTCAATTTGCCATTCTTTGTAAAGTCCTGTGAATTCAACTTGTGTCCCCGCCCGGAGCCGGTTAACGGCTTGCCAAGGAATTGCTTTATTGCCCGGATGAGAAGGCTGTTAATTCGGCACCGCCAAACACGCTGAAAGGCTGGGAAGCGATGATCTCTTTCCCCGGTTTCCCTATTCGGACTCGTCACCCATGGGTATGAAATCTACGGCAATGCACGGCTCATCTCCAATCACCCAGGCGTCACTTCCCGGCGGAATTTCAAATGCACATTCCGGTTCTATCACCGCTTCGTTCCCGGACGGATCTTTGACCATCATACGGCCTGAGATCACATATCCAATATGATTTTCCGAATCCTTGCCCACCTGCGGCCCGGCATGCCGGGACCATCGCCAGCCGGGCCGGTATGTCCCGAAACCGATGGCGGCGGTTCGAAGTTCTGCATGGGAACGAGTACTGCCGTCAATAAACATACGGGTATTGTCCGCGGTACCCGGATTTCCTTTAAAAAATCCCGATTGTGAGCTTTTGTTTGATTTTGCAGTCATGGATTTATTCCATAAAAATTCTTTTTATTGATTTATCAAGCCGCTTTTACAAAATGGTATTTGCAAGTTAACCCGGCATGGATTATAGCCATACAGACCAGTCGCCGTAGTCAAATTTTCCGCTGCCATGATGCAGTTTGCCCTCATCCTGCAACTGCTGAAAAGCATCACGCATTCGAATCAGAATCTCGGGCTGAATATTCAAACTGTGATGTGCCGGGAGCACATGCTTCACCGGAAGCTTCGACACCCGATCCAGAGAGCTGAGGTACGCCTCTGGATCGGTGGACGGAAAGTAGGCAAATAAAGTATCTTTATAAACCAAATCACCGGTGAAAAGATAACCGCTATCCTTTTCCCAGAAACACATGTGCCCAGGTGAGTGGCCTGGTGTATGCACTACCTGAACAAAGCGGTCTCCAATATCAATCACATCATTATCCTTTAGCACCCTTGTCGGCTTACCCTGGAAAAATTCATATTTGTTTACATCATAACCTTCCGGCAGGTCACAGCGGTCAACGACCATACCTTTAATCTGCTCCAACGTCAGAGGGAATTCTCCGTTAAGCCAGTTCAGTTCTTCCTCATGGGCGCAAAAAGACGGAAAATGTTGATGACCGCCGATATGATCCCAGTGAATGTGAGTGGCTGCTGCGATAACAGGCTTGTCAGTCAGCTCGACGACTTTATCATGGATATTACAGATTCCAAGCCCGGTATCAATCAGGAGACTGTGTTCAGAACCGTTCAGGAGATAACAATGCGTTTCCTCCCAGTGACGGTATTCGCTGAGAATATAAGTTTCCTTGTCAATTTGATCTATTGTAAACCAATTCTTTATATGGCTTCCTGTCTTCATTTTTTTTATTGCAAAATCCTGTTTGTATATTTTTCAGCTCCTTTTTATAGTGTCCGGTTAAAGGATCTTTCGGCAATATCCCGGACGTGTTTAATAATACAACCCTGCGTTTCCGCCTGTGTGGATGAACAACACTGGACCGCTTCCGAATTTGTTGTTCGCACAGTACTCCAGCAGGGCGGCTGCCGCCTTGCCGGTATATATCGGATCCAGCAGGATGCCTTCCATCTTTGCAAAGGTCTGTGCAGCCATCTCGCCTTCCTTTGAAGCTTCGGCATAGCCCGGCCCGACAAACCCGTCATCCACAATGATCTTTTCCGGGTCCGTCACCGTCCCCAGAAGCCGATCCGTGGATACCGCAAGTTCACGGACCTGCTCCCGCTGATCGGACACACTCCGGGAAGCGCTGATGCCGATGACTCGGGTCTCGTAGCCGGCAATGCTTTGCCCGACCACGAGACCTGCCTGTGTACCGGCTGAGCTTGTGGAATGCACCATGTACGGGAAATGAACTCCGGTCCTTTCTGAAAACTCGCAGATCTCGCCAAGAACTCTCACATAGCTGAGTGCTCCGATGGAATCACTTCCTCCCGGATGCAGGACATAGACATGCTCATCCTGATTCCTCAAAGATGCGACTACGGATTCCAGACGGTCCGGCAGCGCCTCCATGCCCCTGTCTTCATAGTGGAGCCGGGTGCCCCATCTTGCGAATACCGCCTGACTCAATGGATTCCGGCTTGCCTCTGTACCCGGCAGCACGACGTGCAGATCCAGCCCGCAGGCGGATGCTGCCGCAGCCGCGTTCCGGCTGAAGCTCGTAGCCTTAATTGTAGCGGCAGTGGTTGCCCCCCGGGCGAGCGCATCCCCGAAGAGGAAGTCGAGCTTCCGCGTCTTGTTGCCTCCGAGGCCGAACCCTGTCAAATCATCCCGTAAAACATAAATTTCATGGCCGAGATATGATGACAGGCGGGGCAGCCCGTGGATGACAGCAGGGACCTGAATGAGACCGGCAAGCGGATGATCGGCAAGGTGTTCGGATATGGACTTTGTCAATCTTGTCATCCCTTTTTCTGTTATATTCACTTGCGAAGGCCGTTAACTGAATTGACTTGTTTGTGGATGAGGTCTCTTATTTTTTTCGTTTTCCCTGGTGACACAATACACTCCTTTGCCCTCAAAGCCCGGATTAAAACATAAATTGTCGGACTTGCATTCCGCTTTACGTCGGTCCCCTTTTTTCCACCGGTTGATCAAATCAGGTTCCCTGATAAGGGGCCTGCTCATGGAAATATAATCGGCAATCCCCTCGGTAATTATTCTATCTGCAACCTCGAAAGATCGCAAACCGCCGACAAGGATTAAAGGAATTTTTATATCTTTTTTGAACCTGCCTGCATATTCTTTAAAATAGGCTTCCCTGTCCTCTGTTGTAATCCCCGGCCTGCTTGGTGAAAGCTTTCCGGTCCTGATAATGCCGCCGCTGACCTCTATTGCATCGAATCCCGCATCAGCAAACAATCCTGCGGCCTGCAGCGAGTCATCGATTGTCAGTCCGTTTTCGATACAATCAGCACAATTCATCTTTATCAGTACGGGATAATCCGGTCCGACCACATCCCTGATCGCTTGATATATGTGAAGGTGTATCCGAGCTCTGTTTTCAATCGATCCGCCGTATTCGTCCTGCCGCTTATTGTATGCAGGGGAAAGAAACTGGCTCAGCAAATATCCATGCCCGGAATGAATTTCGATTCCATCAAACCCTGCTTTGAACGCTCTTTCAGCCGCCAGGGAGTACGATGAAACCAGGTGTCGGATTTCCCCGGATGTAATCGTTTTTATGTTTCCTGCAGGCGGATCCGCATTGTCGGATACGGCCAATGCCGCCCGGCCGGTTAACTCTTTTTCGGCATACAGCCCGGCATGCGCAAGCTGCGTTACAATTTTGCCTCCGTTTTCATGAACGGCTGAGACCATCTCCTGCAGTTCGGGAATTAGTTTGTCATCGTAAATGCCAAGCTGCCATGGTGTGCCCTGGCCCTCCTGTGAAACGTACGAATGGCTTGTTACAATCAGACCGACTCCCCCCTTGGCAAGCGAGGCCATCCTTTCTATTAACTCAGGGGATGCCTTTCCCTCTACCGTGGCGAGTCCCTCCCAGGTGGCCGATCGCACAAATCTGTTCTGTAACGCCATTCGGTTAATAAAGCTTTCTTCAAATAAGCTGCTCATTGTTGATCTCTATTCTTCTGTTGCACATAACGCCTGTTTAAACCGTGTTTTTCAGAGCGTAGAGAGCGAAGCGAACCGAGATGTGAAAAACGCGGGTTGAAACTTTTGTTAGCAAATTCTACAAAATTGTTGTTGTCAATCTAAATGGCTATCCAATGACTCCTTGCCACTGATTGAGTCTATATCGATCTTAATGATACAGACTTCTTTAAGGCATTTTCCGTATTTATGATTGCTTCCTCTTTTCTTGAAATATTGATTCATGATCGCATCGGATCCAATCTTTTTTTCTTTTGGGGTATCAATAAAATGGGCTTTACCATATCCCAGGACACTTTGATAAAGAGTGCCACACTTATAAGCAATATCGGTATTTTTTATTTCGACCCCGATCTCCGTCTGGAAGCAGATGATGTTGTTTTTTTTAATTATATCAATTTTTTTCCCTTCTTTAGCACAATGAATGTAGATGGCGTTATCAATATATCCGTAATTGACAGGAATTAAATAAGGTATTTTTTCGTCAATCATAGCAATATGTAAAATGCTTCCATTTTGTAAAATCCTTTCAATTTTGCTTTGATTTAAAATTTGCTTGTCTTTTCGTCTCATATTTTTCCTTCTCAGAATCTATAGCCTTGATTAATGCGAATTCAAAACGCAGTATTAACTCCAAAGTGAATTAATTCCCTATGTTGTTTAATTGCTAACGCTGCGCTTCAGTCAAGCGGCTTTTTGCGTCGGCTGGAAGCGCCTTGTTGAACGAGCCGCTTCGCGGCAGAAAGGTGGGAAATCGTGTATAACTCCTCGACCCCGTCGAACAAAGCACCTCTCGTCATCAATTTAAAAGGAGTATATACCATGAAACAATCCGAAGTAAACCGATTTGATAAGCTTTATGAACCCTACTTAGTGCCAGACCGGAAACCCCGATTTTAAATTTTTCCGGGGGCCGTTGCCGATCAAATTTTAAATTTTTGTCGCTTCTGCCATCAAAAATTAGAGGAAGTGCTTCCATACCTGTCGATTTTCGCCGACTACCCCCTTTT
>JAIPDT010000161.1 GCA_021737545.1 Desulfobacteraceae bacterium | reverse complement strand
ACCAGAATATGCTCAATCCCGGGGCTGTTTTCCCGGTTATATGCCTCAACCGCCCTTATAAACGGCGCAATCTTCATAAAGTTGGGCCGCGCACCCACTACTGACATTACCTTCATCAAAATTCCTCGAATGTGCCTGTAAATTGGTTTCTATGTTTTCAGCGATTATGAAAGAGAATCAAGAAGCAGAATCTGTATGGAGGGAATTTCCGGCAAGCGAATGTCATTATTTATTGTCAATCGTAGCATAACGAAAAGCTCAGCCGGGTTTATGAGGTCGGCTGAAGCGACGCGTTTGCTAAAAAATCCTTCGGCATCATCCAAGCCGGCAGGTTAGAATTCGTTGCTTCAGCATAAAGCGTTTCCGGGGCAATATCGACTTCTCCATCACCCCACGTCAGCACCCCGAGTTCTTTATTGATACTGAAATTTTTGAAAAATTCTATATCCTTGAATTTTTCAAAAACACCCCCCTGGTTTAAATATCTGGAAAAATCCACAATACCACTGGCGCCATCTTCAAATGTCACCTCTATTTTATAGCCGCCTTTATAATCGGCGGTAACAACATCTCTCAGCATGACAGTCACCTCCCTATCTTAAAGGCTCAATTTCTATGGCCACTTTTTCGGCACCATACCGGGCATGAAAATATGGTTTGATACGACGAACTGCCATTTTGCTAACGACCCCCGCAAGCCGCCAAGGTCAAACAACACCTCCGCCTTCCGCCCTCCGTCTTCTGTCCGCTGTCCTCTGTCTTCCGCCCACTGACCACTGCCTACTGACAACCGTCACCTTTGATTATTCAACTCCATGACCAATTCGTGGACTTCCGTGCAAGGGTTGTCTGTTGCTGGTTTCCGGGGATCATACTGGCCTATCAACTTTTTGGCGTTTTCTATTGCGATTTGCTGCCTGGAAAGAAGCTCATGATACATCTCAGGATCGTTTTTCTTATACTGCCGTCCCATTCTGACTGACAGCATTTCCTGATATTGATATCTTGTATGCGCAGCAATCATATAATCAAAATGCAACAAAAACCACAATTCAAAGGCCTCATTGCTCAGGGCGGTTCTCAGCTTTTTCTTCCTGGCTGTGTGCCATGCATTATCTACATCCGGGGCTGGAAAAGAATCACGGTCAAACACGCACCACACCTGATCATAGGGTTCATCATTGTCCCCGGCCTCTTTTTTTAACCTCAGGGCTTCTCTTACCAGGGCCATGGTATTATAACCCGTACCCACAATTTTGATTTCTGCAGAGGTTACCCTGAATTGACGAAAATAGTCAGGTTCTGTTTTTTCGCCTTCGCAGACTATGAGCACCCTTTGGTACGGCTTCCCTTTTGTGCCTGTCTTTCTTGAGAAGGAATGTCTCTTTTGGAGCCACTTCTCTTTTCTTTTCTTGTCCCCCTTGGCCACTTCCCCTGCCCATGCCTTGTTGTTTGCTGTTAATCTCCGGATTTTCCAAATACCGCGCCTGGCTCTCCCACCATGGGTACGGCGCCATACCTGCCTAGCATATAATCCTTGTCATATGAAGCATCCGGACGAACCTGGAAATCAGCCAAAGAATACAATTCAGAACTTCCAACGTCATTTTTGCGGACCATCCAGAGTTGATCCCTGCGGAAAAACCGCCGGCTGAAAAGCCCCACATCGTGTGTGGCAAAAATCAGCTGCGCATTGTTGGGATTGGACCGGGAAGAATGAAAAGTATCAATAATGAATCGGGTCATTTTTGGATGGAGACTGCATTCAAGCTCATCAATAACCAAAACGGAACCGTGATCCAGAGCAAAAAGAATTATACCGGCCAGCTCAAAAAGCTTTTGGGTCCCGCCGGACTCGTTTTGAAAATCCAATGGAACAGGTTCAAGCCTTTTTCCCTCATCATCGTAAGAATAGTGATAGGACACCAGCTTGCGAGACTTGATTTTCCGACTTTTCTCTCCCGCCTGGTCCATTTCACCGGCGATTTTGTTCCTTACGTTCAGGGGAAGATCGGAAAAAGAAAGACTGATTTCCTCCAAATCCATATCGGCAATGGAGTCATCGGCCAGGCGCATAAATTCAAGAAACCGGGACCTGTCCTGTTTTTCCAGCATTTCAAAGGAATGAACAGGAAAAGCCCGCTTTCCGGTCCATATGACCTGCAGACCGGAAAACCATTCCATCACTTCCCGTGCAACCGGATGGTTGAACTGGGCGGCCACTGAAAGAAACAACGCGTTTTCCCGCGTCTTTTCTTCGAGCCCGGATGTGCGGACAAACCTGCTGCCAAAATCAAAATCATCCCCCTCGCGGACAAAATATTTTGCCTCCCGCCCCCTGGGAGCGGCAAACAGCCATTCCAGGCGCACCTTTTCTGCATCAACGGAGAATCCATATCTGTACCGGGTATTGTTTTGAACAAACACCGCTTCCATGGTGCAGGGCAGGCTTTGCGATTCCGGGTGCCACAGAAACGGGGATACAGCAATGGGCTCGCTTGCCTGGCTCTCCTTTGAAGAATTCAAGACCATTTCCCTCATAAAATCGAATGCTTTTATGAGGTTGGTCTTGCCGCCGGCATTGGCCCCGTAGAGCGCAGCCGCCTTCAAAACCGGAACTGGCTTTGCTCTGGCAGCTCCGGCCGGTTCATGATGGAAAATATTTCCCGGAAACTCTTTTCCCTTCCCGGCCACCATGGTCAGTGTGCTGGACGTCTTATAGGAAAAGAAATTTTCAAGGCTGAATTCAATCAGCATATTTTAATCCTTATTTTAAACTTAATTTTGGAGAAAAAAACAAAAATATGCCTGATAAATTAAACCCAAAACAAACTTAATGCAACAAAAATTATCCCGATGGCTTCAGCCTTCCGCCCTCTGCCCTCCATCTTCTGTCCACCAACTACTGACCACCGACCACCGCCTACTGACTACTGTCCTCCGTCTTCTGTCCTCCGACTACTGACCACTGACTACCGACCACTGACTACCGTCACCCTAACCGTCCTCTGATCCCCCTCAACAGCAAACGGCGTCATCCACAAATTCTCCCCGTCCCCCGGCCCGGCCGGAAACAGCACCTGCCCGTACTGGAAATACTTCATTGGCCAGAAGTCTTTTTTGAACTTTCGTACCAATTTCCAATTAATGCCGTCTGCAGAACCCCAGACCTCGGCATAACGGGAGTTATTTACCTTGCTCGGTTCAATAGCAGTGGAGAAAAACAAATGATTTCCCACCCTGCACCCGTGAAAGACTGAGCTCCCGACCGCCGCCAGCTTTTCAAGTGCATTTCCGCTTCTGTCCATGCGAAAGATATAATTTTTATCATCAGGCGCGTCTGAGCCGAAATAGACATGGTCTTTAGTAAAAAGAAGCTGCACCGCCCGGAACTGCTGGGAGCCGCCAGCAACTTTCTCCATCGTTTTGAAATCATCATCCGTGCGCCAGATGCCGGCTTCATGGTCAAGATCCCCGGTGGTGACCCAGATTGAATTTTCATAAGGATCGTAAAACACCCCGTGCACATGGCGAATCCGCTCAAAACGCCAGGCTGCCTGCCACTTATCTTCGCCTTTCTTTAATTTCCAAACATGCACAGACGAGCGTTCCGGGTTGGAGCGGTATTCCCCGTAATAAAAAGCGCCGTTTGCGGGGCACAGCGCAAGCGGCCTGGATCCGTGCACCGGCCCAAGCAATCTTGTCTGCCCGCCTTTCATTGAATAAACCGCACGGTTGGCGACAACCAACACACATGAATTGCCAACCGCAAAATGATGCATCCCTTTTCGCAGTAGCCTGCAGGAAAGCCTAAATGACATGAATGTTTTTTCAATAAAGCCTACCGGGACCGAACCAATCTGCTTCCATGCCAAACCACCGTCCCGGCTCTCCAGGAGTCGGCTTCCCCGGGCCGCTATCATCCTTTCCCGGCCCACGTAAACCACCCGCCCCCCGATCATCCTATCCGCCTGCATGCCCGCCTGACCCTGAAATCCCGGTACTTCATGTATGGCCAGCTAGCCATTACGATCAGCAGTCTTCCCGCCTGCACCCAAAGCCTATCTATCAAACTGAGGCTATGGCTCCGCTGATCCCTTACATATCCACCTCTGGCCATGGCCTCGCCGCAGCAAAGCTCGGTAAGCACGACTTCTCTGGGATGCAGCTCGGTTTTCCATTTGTCTCTGTTTTCCGTCAAAAGCGGTCCCATTGTTTCCTTTTTCCAGCTCATCTCCTTGTCTGTGACCAGCTTTCTGGCGGCATCTCCAAAGGAAAGCATGCTATGGTCGTATTCAAAGCCCATCCGCGTGCACAGCCCAGAAAGCACCTTTTCAGGTGCGGCAAGAAGTTCTTCATAGCAGACTTCATGATACCTTTTGCCGAACAATTTCGGACCGAGCCTGGCACCTATTTTGAACTGCACACGGTTGGCAAAAACATGCTTCCAGACATGGTCCTTTTTGGACCAGGCCGCCTTTTTCTTGGAGGCCAGCACATCCCTTGGATCGCGATACACGTGAATCACATGCACATCCGGCAGAACGGCGGCCAACAGCGGCAGAAACTCGACAGCCCTGGGGTCCTTGTCCCCGGCCCATGCCCTATCCTTGTCTGCATACGAAGCCAGCATCTCTCTGTACACGGCAGCATCCAAAAGCCCGCCCTGACTCACCGCCCGGGCAACCAGTTTTGATGCGTCAAGCCCGGTCCTGGCAAAATAGTCGTCTTGCGCTAAAGCCCGCGAAGCCGCCTTTTCTCCCTGCCTTTGAAAAATGGAATGAAGGTAACCCGGAAAAACCATCCGCCGGATAAACGAAGTTTCCGGAAGGCATGACACCCGTGGATGGGCTGCAAGCATGCTTTGAATAAGAGAGGTGCCGGATCGGCCCACGCCGACAATAAAAAACTTAGGCATAGTCATAAGAAATCTTAATTCCAACGGCCTCTGCCAGCCTGGGAAGCACATGCGCTGCATCAAATTCCCTGGAAGACTCCAAAGCCTGCTTTGCCAATTGATTCCGCAGCTCAACGTCTTTTATCAATTTTTCTATGGCATCCGCCAGTTCTTGGGTGTCACCCGGCTCAACAAGCAGGCCGTTTTCGTTATTGCGTATTACTTCATTAATCCCGGACCAATTACTCGCTATAACAGGCAGGGCGGCCATCAACGCCTCGATCACTGAACCAGGATGGCCTTCACTATCGTGTAGGGAGGGAAAAATGAAAACATCATACGAGCTTAAATCCTTGCGAAGGACAGAATTGTCAACCCGGCCGTGATAAAACACCTTGTCCAGGGAATTGCATTTATCAACAAGCTCTTTTTCACCTGAGCCGTAGAGATGGAGTTCAATATCCTTATTCGCATCAAGCCGTTTGCTTACTTCCACAAAAGCATCAAGCAAATGCCCAATTCCTTTGCTCCAGGATATGGCTCCGGTGTATGCAAACCTGCAAACACTGTCCTTGGAATTTTTTGTTTCGTCAGGAAAACCAGCCCCCGGGCGGTAACCAACAATAACCGAAACCTTGTTCCGCAGGTAGCGCGGGAATTCTTCTGCACCGACATAAGTTTGCACAATTATCTTATCAGCAAAAGACATAAGTCTTGCAACTATAGAACCCGCTATGGCCATCCGAAATATGGAATTTTGCATGGGATGCCCACCAAACAGCCTGATATAAAAAGGTTTTCTAAAAATCTTGCTGACTACAAGCAAAAAAATCCCATAGCTGAAACAAAAATTTCTCGAACCGAAAACGATTACCCTGGAAACAAAAGGAATCCGGAACAAACACAATAGTACAATAATAAATGTTTTAAAGTGGTTCACCCCTCCCGGCGGGTTTTTGTCCCGGTGGTGGCGAATTGGCAGGTCATAATGCAGCAGAGACTGATCAGAAACTTCCTTCAAATAATCATAAAAAAGCTTGAATGAAACCCTTGCCCCACCCCAGCCAGGTGGCATGGGGCCGATTACTATTGTTTTATGGTTCAAGCGCTTTGTCTTAGCCAATTATTCTTCTCGCTATACTTTTATAATTTGTTCACAATCCCTCTTTTCAGGTATCGAACTCCAAGATTTTTATTTTTTTGTCTATTATTCAGCACTCCCGCTCCAACGGCGCTAATACCTAAAAAAATCCACATTGAATCATATGAAAACATTGCATCATAAGCCATATTACTTATCAAAACTGCACTATATGCACTAAAAAGACCTACAGCTATTCCTTCTTTTGTATGTATTGATGCTTTGAATAAGCCCCTTAAAATCCATAACTAAAGTTTCCCGGATTTCATCATGCCGCCAGGCGTAATAGGCTAGTCAAAAATGAATTTACTAGTCTTTTTCGTGGCTCCGGGAAAAGTATTGCAAAATTATTGTCCAATGCGGCTTTGGCCACCAGCCTTCTGACA
>JAIPDT010000160.1 GCA_021737545.1 Desulfobacteraceae bacterium | reverse complement strand
TAGACCTTATAGTCATCAGGCTTTTCATCGTAATCTGTCTGAGAATACCCCAGGTGTCCAAATACGCGCGTATGAGGGGTGAAGCTGTAATACAGGTAAAAATCGCCCGAGTTCGTGGTCAGGTCCCCGGATTCGGCAGATTCCTCAGGCTCCTCAAAGTCGCCCCTTACAAACCTGTATTCAAGCTTTGTATCCCATTGGTGGCTGATTCTGTGGCTCACCGAGACAAACGGAGAATGCCGCATAAAATCCGAATATGTTTCATCCCTGTTCTCAAGCACTCGATTCTGATACCCCATTTCCACAAACCGCTGCTCGCCGTAGGTATAAGCAGCCCCGGCCGAGAAATTGTTGCTCCAGTAAGTTCGCCGCCCCCTCCTGTCGGATATCTCTATGCTGTCGTCTATTCCCTCGCCGATCTCATAAGGGTCTTGCGTCCTGACAAACCTGTTTCTGAAATCCAGATGCAATTTCCGTGTCAACTCAAGATCGTATCCTGCCGAAGCACGGTGGTCGATGCGCACATCCTCTGTCAGGTAACTGTAAACAAAGCCCGGGGAATACCCGAGAGAAAAACTGGTGCGGCGGCCCTTTCTGACATAATCAAGGCTCGGCGAAAGCGTTGTTGTGGATTCATATACCTCGTATTCAGGCTCCCGGTTGATATTGGAATCATAGCCCTGCTCCAGGGAGACCCCTCCCCGCAGCGTGCTTTGCGCAAAAGCTGCAGATGAGAGCAAAAGCATAAAAACAACAACCACAGGCAGGATCCTGCCCCATATTCGAGAAGGGATCACTTTGAAGCCTTTCTTCTGCTTACGGGATTACTATTGTATCTCCGGGCTGAATAACTGTATTCCGCCCTTCGGCGTCCTGCTTGAGAAACTTGTCGTAATTGAAATAGGAAATTTTTTCCTCTTTTTCATCCTCAGGCCCGCTTACTATCATTATGCGGTCCTTTTTGGCCCATTCACGAAAACCGCCCGCCCTGGCTATGGCCTGGATAACGGTTACCTTCCGGGTGATGGGATACTCGCCGGGACTTGCGACCTGGCCGAGTATATAGTAGACCTTGCTTCTGCTTTCTGCAAGAATCACCGCGACTTCCGGCTCTTCCAGAAAACGCTCCAGTTTTTCAGTGATTCTTTCGGCAAGCCCGGCGGGACTGCTCCCTGAGGCCTTGACCTCCCCGGCCAGGGGCAGGGAAATTCTGCCGTCGATCCTTACAAACACGGTCCTGGAGATCTCAGGCTCGCCGTAAACCATGACGTCCAAAACATCTCCCGCCCCCAGGATGTATTCCCCGGAAGATTCCGCCACCTGCTGCTGTGCATAAAGCGAACCGGCGCTTAAAAAGAAAATCATCGCCATCAATAAAAACGCCCTTGGCCAATACCCTGACATACTCATACCTCACCTGCCCTTTCTGTTTATCGATCGGCAACAGATTTAAATTCTGTCCCGGAAATTTAATTCCTTCATGCAAATATTACTCCGAATACATTATAGCGCAAAATATTCTTTATAATTTGCTTGCTCCTGGAAGTATTGCAGCTTAATGTTGTTTTAAAAGGCAAGCATATAAAACAAATCTGGCATCATTTCTGCAAGGATATTATATGTATTATAGGAAAACCGGCTTAAAAGTAAATTAAAAAACGAACCGGTACTCACATTTTAACGACAATTTAACGACAATATTGGAAAGCATTATGAAAAGTTTTCGCTATGTCCGTGGTTTTACAATATTCTTACTTGTTTTTCTCTTAACGGTTGCCGCCTGCAGTAATCCGGAAGAAAAAAAGACCGAACATTACCGGAAAGGAATGGAATATGCGGACGCGGAAAACTACAAGGCCGCAGCCATCGAATTCCGGAACGCCGTAAAAATCGACCCCAAATACGCAGACGCCCGCTACCAGCTCGGAGTAGCTTATATAAAAACAGGCGAGCCAGGCAAGGCTTTCCGGGAATTGCAGCGGGCCGGAAGCCTTAACCCGGAAAACACGGACGCGCTTATTAAAACCGCTGAGATGTATCTCTTGTCCGGGCGCTTAGATGAAGCCAGGGAAAATGTTTCGCAGGCCCTGGAGGCTGATCCGCTCCACCCTGACGCCCTGGCCTTACAGGCCCAGATAGAGTTAAACGAAGGCAACCTGGAGACGGCGCAAGAGGCAATTTTAAAAGCAATCAGGGAAAACCCGGATGAAAGCCGCTACTACATGATAAAGGCCCGCGTGCTGGGAAGGCAAAAAAATATGGACGAGGCCGAACAGGCCCTGAAAAAAGCAGTGGAACTCAATCCCGACTCCTCTTCGCTAAAAGAACTTGCGGGTTTCTACAGAAGCCGGGGAAACCTGGAAAAAGCAGAAAGCACCATGAAAAAACTGGTTGAAATAAACCCGGACTCTCCGGAACCCTATATTGAGCTGGCACGATTCTACATGAACACTGGAAGGCCTGAGCTTGCCGAAGAAAACCTTATTGAAGCCTCTGAAAAAAACCCAGACTCAGCCCGGACACATACCATTCTCGCCAATTTCTACCAAAACACAAACAAACTTAAAAAGGCGGAGCAAGCCTACAAACAGGCAATCGAAATATCGCAGCAGCCGGAGGATGCCATGGCAAACCTGGCTGATTTTTATTACAAAACCGGAAAAATCCGCCAGGCATCCGAACTTGTGCAGGAAATATTATCCTCACATCCTAATCACCCGGCCGCAAGCCTGGTTCAGGCCAGACTGTTCATACGGGAAGGCAAAAACAGGCAAGCCCTGCAGATAACCGACAGAATTGTCCGGGATTATCCCAGACAAGCGGAAGCGCATTACCTGAAGGCTCTGGCGCATCTCAACACCGGTGAGACAGAACATTCGTTTAACTCCGTGGACCAGGCGCTTAAAATCTCTCCGAACAATGCAGAAGCCAGGGCGCTGATGGCTCACCATCTGTTTCTGAAAAGGCAATTCAAGTCGGCAAAAGAAAACGCTGTCCGGGCGCTGCAGAGCAACCCGGGCAATCTGCGGGCTGCCATTATTCTCGGAAAATCCCTGCTGGGCGCACGCGAAATTGACAAAGCAGTGAACCTGTTCGAAGAAATCAGTCGACAAACTCCCGAAAACACGGAAGTCTTATACAATCTGTCAAAGGCCTACCTGGCAGGCGGCAATCCCGATCAGGCGTCAGAAACCCTTGAAAAGATCCTTTCCCTGCAGCCTGATTTCAGCCCTGCCCTGGCACTGGTCTGCGAAATCAGAATACGGCAGGGACGGCCGGACGATGCCATTGCCAGGGCAAGAAGGCAACTGGAGCAGTCCCCGGAGAACCCTGCCTACCTTGTCCTTCTGGCAAGGCTCGTGGACAGATTTGAAAATTCCCCGGACAAGTCCCTTGATCTTCTGGAACGGGCCCGTGAAATCGCGCCCGAAAATCCCGGCATATACGCAAGGACAGCAGACATTCTTGCACGTACCGGAAAAACCGAAGAGGCGATTGGAAAATACAGGGCGGCAACAGAAAAAGATCCCGGTTTTGTGCAGGGCCATATGGCCCTTGGCACCCTGCTTGAGCAGACCGGGGACATGGAAGGGGCAAAAGAGGCTTATAAAAAGGCCCTGGAAATAAAACCCGGCTTTGCCGCGGCAGCCAACAACCTGGCCTGGCTGATGGCAAACGAAACAGAGCCGGATCTTGGAGAAGCCATGCGCCTTGCAATGCTCGCCAGAGAGGCGTTCCCCGACGACCCCTACATTTCAGACACCCTGGGGTGGGTGCACTACAAGCGCGGATCAATCGGGCTGGCCCTGACCCAGTTTACCAGGGCCGTGGAAAAACAACCGGATCATCCGACTCTGCGCTATCACCTGGCTCTGGCGCTATTTGAAGACGGACAGATAGATGAGGCTGAAAAAGAGGTTGAAAAATGCCTGGCAACAAAAAAGGATTTTCCTGAATACGAAGAAGCCGAAAGGCTGCTGGAAAAAATCAGGGGATAACTATTGATCCCAGAAAAATTTAATTTGCCAGGCAATTAAATTTTTCTTCCCTGAAAAAGCGAATAGGAGGACTTTGTCAAAAAATTAATTACCATGCTGTTCAAGTAATTTCTTGAGCAGAGGAATCAAGGGCGACAAATCGTCTTGAATGGTATTCCATACAATATTTTCATTTATTCCGAAATATTCATGCGCAAGTATATTTCTCATATCCCGCATGTCCTGCCATGGGATCTCAGGGTGCTCCTTTAAAATTTCCTCTGGAATATGGGAAGCAGCTTCCCCAATAATTTCAAAATTCCTTACCACAGCGTCAACGGTTTTTACATCAGCTTTGAATTGCTCAAAATCCATTTCTTGCGTGTAATCCATAATCCGTTCAATGGATACTAAAATGTCCCCTATTCGCAAATCCCATTTTCTATGCGGCATAGACAGCTTCCTTCAAAATGTCGTCCCTGAGATCCCTGTGCAGAGATTCTCGCGTCGCCAGATCCACATCGCAAGACAATCTTTCGCTCAACTCCCTTCGGAGCCTCACGAATTGAAACATTCCTACACGGGCCTCCGGCTCATATTCTACCAGAAGATCCACGTCGCTGCCTTCCCGGTCTTCTCCCCGCGCAATTGAACCAAATAGATAAAAGCTCTTCACTGAAAACCGATGCTTGATATCCTTGCTGTCTGCAAGCATTTTTAAAATTCGTTCTCTTCTCATTTCCCCGCCATTACTAAATGAAAAATCTTGCGCTTAACAGAACTGATCACCCGGGCGCTCAGTTCCGGGGGTAGAGCATAACGAAGATAGCAATTTGATTTTACATAATATATGTTAAAGCATGAAAGTTATATGTCAAATCACAAAATCGCAGCATTTACATAACCCCGCTTCAGGAAATTATTTTTAAGCACCCCAGGCTGAAATATCAAGCTCTTTTGCGCATTCCCGGATAATGCGCTTTGATATGCGGCGCTCCGATCTCACAAACCCGGTCAGAAGCGCCCGGTCTGCAATGATGTTTATCAGGCGGGGCAATCCGCCGGAAAAGCGAAAAATCTCCCGCACGGCGCCCTTATCGAAAATTTCATGACCGCCCCCGGCAACAGAAAGGCGATACTGTATGTATTTTCTTGTTTCCTTCAAACTCAAAGGTTCTATGTTGTAATTAACCGTTATCCTCTGCCTGGTGGCCCGGTTTTCCGGTTTTAAAAGAATATCGTTTAACTCGAGCTGTCCCACCAGAAAAACATTGATCAGCTTTCTGCCGCGTTTTTCCAGGTTTGAAAAAAGCCGGATCTCGTTTAACAAAGTATCGCTTATCAACTGGCATTCGTCTATAATCAGCAATACCCGACTGCCCTCGTAACAGGCGCGGGTGAGAAAAGAGATAAACTCAGTTAAAAAAGCCCCCTTTGTCTTAAATCCGCCTGCCAGCCCGAAAGCTTTTGCAATATAGTTAAAGAAATCCAGTATATCCATCCCCGGATCATGGACGAAGACTGCCTGGACATTATCGCCGAGTTCGTAGAGCAATGCATTTATTACGGTGGTTTTGCCCGCTCCCACATCTCCGGTAAGCAGAAGAAAACTTTTGTTTTCCGCCAGTCCGTACTTCAAGGTGGCCAGGGCTTCCCGGTGTTTCTCACCAAGCCAGAGGAAATCGGTTCCCGTGTCGGTTTGAAATGGCTTGCGGGAAAGCTTATAATACCGAAGGTACATGTTTTAACCCCCAGAACAGCAACAAAACAATTAGATCACCCGGTCTTTGTCTGAAATCAGCCGTTCTACCATATCACCGATCACGGCGCATTCAAGCCCAAAGGGCAGGTAACCGGCGAAACCCAGTATCGGCATTTCAAATATCTGAAATGCATGGACAAACGGTAGGCTGTATTCCCACCTGGCCAGACTGTAAAAATTCCACATCTCCCAGAAAAATCCGCATACCAGGGCGGCTGCGGCAAAACAGACAATCCGGCGCCAGTCTCCCTGGCGTACGGGTGTCAGAATGTTTTTTTCGCCCGCCAGGACTTCCAAACAAACTATTATTAAAAGCGGCGAGACCCAGAGCAGGGGAAAAAGAATATTTGGCCGCAGCCCCAAAAAAAACAGGCCCACAGCCCCGACGATCAGCACAGCTCCGGCCCACCGGCGGGGCGCCTTTGGCCGGACAATGATAAAATCTGTGTAAGCCTCCTCAAAAAAGGGAAACGACCGGAGCAGCCAGGCAGTACTCAAAACCGCCGGAAGCACCGTGGCAAAACAGACGGAAGCATACACGACATACTCCCAGGTTACAAACATCTCAACATTAATATAATACCAGTTTAGAACAAACCGGTTCAAATATTCAAAAAACCACCAGAACACCGCACTTGCAGGAAACAGCGCGAGAAAAAATCCCGGCTTTTGTGCAAGCAGGCATGTACC
>JAIPDT010000159.1 GCA_021737545.1 Desulfobacteraceae bacterium | reverse complement strand
AAGTACATACAGGTCCGAAGGGCATATAACGAGTCCGCGGTTTTTGTTGAATACTTCTGGAAAACCCGGGATTTTTCCAATTCCTTTGCCAAGGCCAGGTCACTTCACTACAGTCCCGTAGCCAGGATATTTCGGATAGCATATCTGGAGCTAAAGAAGTTAAACCGCCTTTCTTCTTCTTCCGGGCAGTCCCAGGACCAGGAAAGCCACGGTTCTTCTTCGGCCAGACAGGCAATGGGCGTGGAGACCGTGCGCCGGGCGTTGAACCGGTCGGTGACCATGGAAAGCATCCGTTTGGTTCAATTGGTCCCGTTTCTTGCCACCACCGGAAATATTTCGCCCTTTATCGGCTTGTTCGGGACCGTATGGGGGATCATGAATTCGTTTCACGGCATTGCCTCCCAGCGCGGGGCCACCAGTCTGGCGGCAGTGGCCCCGGGCATTTCCGAGGCCCTGGTAGCGACGGCCGCGGGTCTGGCGGTAGCCATTCCGGCGGTTATCGGGTATAATTATTTTACCCAGAAAATCCGTATTCTCGAGTCGGAGATGGAAAGCTTTTCCTCGGATTTCATCAATATCGTGGAAAGCGATTACATGGCATACCGGGAGGCTGCAAAATGATGACCGGTCCCAACAAGAGCGACTCCCTGCTCGCGGATATCAATGTGACACCTTTTGTGGATGTTATGCTGGTGCTGCTGATTATTTTCATGGTGGCCGCGCCGATGATGGTCCAGGGCGTCAATATTTCGCTGCCGGAGACCAAAAGTGCCGGGCAGCTCGATACGGACAGGGAACCGCTGGTAATAACGATTGATAAAGATTCTAAGGTGAGGATCAATGATAATGAGGTCGGCGTTGACCTGCTGGGGGAAAAACTGAAAAAAATTTTTGAAAACCGTAGTTCCCGGGAGGTTTTTTTAAAAGCTGACAAAAATGTACCCTATGGCCGGGTGGTTGTGGTGATGTCTGAGATAAAAAATTCCGGAGTGGAAAAACTCGGAGTGGTCACCATCGAGCCGGCCGGGGGTGCGGAAGAATCCGAAGAGGACTGATCCGACCCGATATGAGAGGCAAAAAAAGGCAGTCCCGGGCCGTTGAACTATATGGAATCGATTTGCGCCCCTCCTATTGGGCTGCATGTGTGCTGGCATCAATGTTTATCCACCTGGCTGCAATCGGCGTGGTGGTTTATTCCCCGTGGGCCGGCTCGGAAACCGAATGGATCCGGCCGGGCGATACAATAGAGGTGGACCTGGTTTCGTTTAATCCGGAAGTACCGGCACCGCCGGGCGGCGGCTCAGGAGAGGAAGCCCCCGAAGATGCCGCTGCCGTTGCGGCCGGGAATGTGGATAAAAAAGTTGATACAGGAGAGGAAAGCTCGGCTGATGAGCAGGATTCCGATGCCGTGACAATACCCGTCAAAAAGGGTTTTAAAAAAGACGTCGCAAAGGATTATGATTTAAAAACCCCCACCCCGCCGGTAAAAAGTTCTTTGAAGAAAAAAACCTTTGATTCGGAAAAGGTGATTGCAGATGCCGTAAGCCGTATGGAGCGGGAAACGCAAAGGCAGCAGCCCAAATCTGTTCAGGACCGCATCGCCCGGCTGGAAGGCGAACTCGCTGATAAAGACTATAGTAGTAGGCTAAAGGACCGGGCTTCGGGCCGTTCGGGCGGCGCACCTTCAGATGATATCAGCCCCATCGAGATATACCAGGCCGAAGTTGCGGTTTTAATGAAGCAGAACTGGGCGTTTTCAAGGCAAATGGCCGGCGGCGATACCGGCGGGCTGGAAACCAGGATCGTCATCAAGATCATGCCCGACGGAGAAATTTCTGATGTATGGTTTGAAAAACGTTCCGGCAACGAGTATCTCGATGAATCTGCATACAGGACGGTAATGAAAGCCGGGCCGCTGCCGCCGCTGCCTGAAGGATTCCCGCGCTATCATTTGGTGCTCGGATTTACGCCGAGCGGATTGGCGCCTTGACTCCCCCGGTCTGCGGGATCGCGTCTTACAATAACCCAGGAGGTTTTTAACCACAGGAAGGTTTTGATGATCACAGCCCCCCGATTTTGTTTGATAATACTTATCAGTGCAATCTCTGTATTTGTTGTTCCTTTTTCAGGCGTCTGCCAGGAGGAATACGACTATATCAACATCAGCGAACCCTTCATGAACAAGATTCCCATGGCAATACCGGTATTTAGAGCCCTGTCGGAAGACGGAGCTGAAGAAAATGCCGCCCGCAGGGCATCCGGCATTATGCGGGACGCCCTGGCCTATACGGGTTATTTCAAGATGATAGACAGGGATGCCTTTCTGGTGGATTCCGCAAATCAGGGGATCGTTTCCGGGGAAATCAATTTTAAGAACTGGAGGGATATCGGTGCGGAACTGCTTATCACCGGAGGGGTTCGCAGCAATGCCGGAGTTGTGCAGATGGAATTCCGGATGTTTGATCCGCTTCGTCAGGAGATGCTGCTGGGAAAGCGCTATACCGGTACTGCAGAGAATCAGCGGAAAATGGTGTTAAGATTCTGCGGGGAGGTGATTAATCGTCTGACAGAAAAAACAGGGCTTTTTGAAAGCAGGATAGCCTTTGTCGGCGGAGAAGGCGAAGACAAATCGGTATATGTGTGTGATTTTGACGGCAAAAATCTCAGGCGAATAACGGATCCCCGAGATATCGTGGTCTCTCCTGCATGGTCGCCTGACGGCAGGACAATTGCATACACGGCCTATTCGGATGATCAGTCCAATATCTATGTATGCGACGCTGACTCCGGCGAGCAGAATCTTTTTGCGGCATATGAAGGAATCAATATCACTCCCGCCTGGCTGCCGGACCGGCCCGGAATGGCTGCGACCCTCTCGTTTGAAGGAGACGAGGAGATTTATATTTTGACCGAGGCGGGAAAAATTGATAAAAGACTGACAGAGAGCTGGGGTGTGGATGTATCGCCGAGTTTTTCGCCCGACGGCAGGCGCATGGCATTTGTGTCAAACCGTTCCGGCTCGCCTCAGATTTATGTGATGGACCTGGAGTCAGGTGGCGTAAAACGCCTTACTTATGAGGGCAAATATAATACTCAGCCCGAGTGGTCCCCGGTTTCTGACAAGATTGTCTATTCGGGTATGAAAAACGGAAATATCGATATATACGTTATTGATGCCAATACCGGCGAAAAATCCCGGCTGACGCGGGCGACGGGCAGTAATGAATCTCCGGGCTGGTCTCCTGACGGAAGCATGATTGTATTTTCATCCACCCGAAACGGACCTTCCCGGCTTTATGTAATGACCGCCGCGGGTACCGACCAGAGGAGGCTTCTTGATATGGAGGCCCAGCAGAAATTGCCGGACTGGTCGCCTTAAAGGAGACAGAAAGACTGTATCTTTGTGGTTTTTGAGCATGTTTTTAAGTCATTGACCGCCTCACCTTTATTATTAAAAGGAGGAACTGATGGTAAAAAGAATTAATATTCGATTCATTTTGTTCTGTATTCTTGTGTTAAGCCTTGCCGCTTTCGTGTCATGTGCCAAAAAACCGCCGGAATCTGCGGTATCCCAGGAAAAACAGCAGCAGGTATCTGAAACCGAAACCACTGCGGAAGCGGAAAAAACAAGACAGGCCCAGCAGGAAGAAGAGATAAGCGAGCAGGAGCTCGAGGCCAGGAAACGCGCTGAAGCAAAACAGCGGCGGGAAAAGCAAAAGGAAGAAAAAGCGAGGGGACAGTTTCTGTCGGAAAAAGTATATTTTGAATTCGACGACTCGTCTCTGACAGACGATGCGCGCGAGGTCCTGCGCCGTAAATCCCGGTGGATACGCGACAATCCTGATGCATGCATAATCATCGAAGGGCATTGCGACGAGCGGGGCACCGACGAGTATAACCTGGCCCTGGGTTCGCGCCGTGCGGAAAGCGTGAAGGACTTTTTGGTAAAAACCGGAGTTGACGCCTCCCGGTTAACCACCATCAGCTACGGCGAAGAGCGGCCTGCAGTAAAAGGACATAATGAGGATGTCTGGACCAAAAACCGCCGTGCGGAATTCCGGTTCTGCAGTGGAAAGTAAAGCCATGAAAAAAGTTTTCTTTGCATGTGCCGGGTGCCTGCTGGCCGGGCTTTTGCTGCTGGGGCCCGGCTGTGCCATGAATTCGGATATTCATCGGTTAAACAATCGCTTAACCGAGCTCGAAAAGCGCAACCAGGCGTTGAACTCTTCTGTTGAAAAACTGAAAGAGGAGCTTGCCGCGGGCCGGGAGCAGGGCAGTACCATAAGTGACATACGGGAATTGTATGCAGATCAGGATGCAGTGATAGACAAGCTGAGAACCGAGCTAAGGGAGCTGCGGGGCGGGTTCGAAGAGTCAGAGCACCGGTTGACCGGCGAGGTTAAATCTCTGAAAAAAGATTTTGAAAAGACCGCGGAAAAAATCGATCAAATCGCCGAAGATATCAATTCCTATGATAAGCGCATCTCCAGTCTGGAGCAGTTTGTGGGAATTGAGGCCACCGCTGGAAAAGCCCCTTTGCAATCAGAGTCCTCTAAAAAAACAAAACTTGATGACCTGGGCGAGGACGGGCTCTACAGCACTGCAAAACAGGCTTATGACAATGGCGATTATGAAACGGCCGTGAGAGGATTCGAGCTTTTTTTAAAAAAGTTTCCCGGCTCTGACAGGGCAGACAATGCACGGTTCTGGATAGGCGAGGCATATTTTGCCGAAAAGTGGTATGAAAAAGCCATACTTGAATATAACAAGGTAATAAAAAACTATCCCGAAGGCAACAAGGTTCCCGGAGCTTATCTAAAACAGGGCATGGCCTTTCATCAGCTCGGTGAGAATTCAAATGCCAGGCTGGTTTTCCAGACACTGCAGCGTAAGTACCCTGACAGCAACGAGGCGAAAATCGCCGAGCGCCAGCTCGAAACCATAGAATAACCTGTTTAAGACGGACGATGTTCTCTGTTTCATGACAACTCTTCTCGGAATAGATCCGGGCCTTGCGGCCACAGGTATTGCAGTGGTGGAAGGCTCAGGAATGTCTGTAACGGGTTACTCCTACGGCACTATCCGGACGGATGCAAAGGATCCCGTGGCGTGCCGGTTAAACAGGATTTTCAACGAACTTATTAAAATCCTTGATCAAGTCAGCCCTGATGCAGTGATGGTCGAGGACGTGTTTTCCCTGCCCAGATACCCGAAATCAGGCATAACCCTGGGGCAGGTGACAGGGGTGATCCTGCTTGCCGGCTACCGGAATGCGGCGCCAGTACTGGAGATCGCGGTGCGGGAGGTAAAGCAGGTTCTTACCGGAAACGGCAACGCGGGAAAAAAGCAGCTGGAGGCAAATGTGAGACAGCGGCTCGGACATCCGGAACCGATAAAACCTTCGCACGCTTCCGACGCCCTGGCCCTCGCCTTGGTGGGGCTTTACCGGGCCGGGTCGCCGGCGGGCAAACAGGTTTGGATCGGCGCTGATGATAGCATATCTTGAAGGTTCGCTTCTAAAAAAGGAATCCGACCGGATCCTGCTGCTTGTAAACCAGGTGGGCTACGAGATCCTGGTGCCCGCCTTTGTCATGGAAACCATTGAGCCTCTCCAGCTTGGCGAACACCTGGGACTTTATATCTATTACCACCAGACTGAACACCAGCCGAAACCCGTGCTCATAGGTTTTAATCTCGAGGCGGAAAGAGAGTTTTTCCAGTTGTTTATAACCGTGGAGGCCGTTGGGCCCTTAAAAGCGGTAAAGGCTCTTAATTTGCCTGTAAAGGAGATAGCAAAGGCGATCGAGTCAAGGGATGCCGGCCCGTTGAAAAGGTTAAACGGCATCGGCGAGCGCACCGCCCACAAGATTATTGCCACCTTAAACGGCAAAATGGGAAAGTTCGCGTTGATCCGCGATCTCCCGGAAAAGGCGCCGGAGCCATCCGCAGATGCGGCAGACCAGGTAGTGGAGGTCCTTGTAGAGCAGCTCGGACACCGTCCGGCAGAGGCAAGAGAGATGGTAAGCGCCGCGTTTTCGCGCAGGCCCGGCATAAAAACTCCGGAGGAGCTGTTTGAAGAAGTCTACAGGGGGCAGGTAAGCGATGAACAGCGACGGGTTTAAATTCTCCTCTTCCGGTCAGGGAATTGTTTCCGGCCAGTGTCTGCCCGCCGACATTGAACCTGAAATGCTCTCACTGCGCCCTGAACGGCTGGATGAATACATAGGTCAGCCCCAGACCATTGAAACCTAAAAGATCGCGATCGAGGCCGCCAGGCTTCGCGGGGAGGCTTTAGAGCACGTGCTGCTCCACGGCCCTCCCGGGCTGGGCAAGACAACCCTTGCTCATATTGTTGCCAATGAAATGGGCGGAAACCTCGTGGTGACCTCCGGGCCGGCCCTGGAAAAGGGCGGGGACTTGATAGGCATGTTAACCCAGCTTGAAACAGGGGATGTTTTTTTTGT
>JAIPDT010000158.1 GCA_021737545.1 Desulfobacteraceae bacterium | reverse complement strand
GGCCAGGAATCGTATTCCTACGAGATTGCCCAGGGTCTTGACTATGATATGAGCGGCATGGCAGTGGTGGCCCCCGTAGGCAATGCGGGCAATATTACGGCCATAATGAGCGGATTTTTAAAGTTCCACGAACTTGGCATTATAGAAGAGCTGCCCCGGATTGTAGGGGTTCAGTCAGAGCATGCCAACCCCGTCTACAGCTATTACCTTGAGCCTGATCCGCAAAAAAGGCGATTTGAGGCTGTCCAGGTCAAGCCCAGCGTGGCTCAGGCCGCCATGATCGGAAATCCGGTATCCATGCCAAGAGTGATCCGTCTGGTTTCGGAATATAACAGGCGGGCGGGAACGCAGAAGGTTTCTGTCGTCCAGGTCTCGGAGCAGGATATTATGGACTGGCAGCTACGGGCAAATAGAAACGGCCATGTGGTGTGTACTCATGGCGGAGAGTGTCTGGCGGGACTGGTGGCCGCAAGAACATCCGGAAAAATCGGCGCAAATGAAAGCGCCGTGCTAGATTCCACCGCCCATGCTTTGAAATTTGCAGATTTCCAGCAGATGTATTTTGAAAATCGATTTCCGGAAGAATACGGGATTACGCCGGCCCCCGAACTGATCAATGTTCCGGAACTGGTCCGTCCACCGGACCTGGAACGGGTACCGCAGCCTGGCAAACCTCTTTCCGGCGAGGCCCTCGAGTCGTTTATACGGCGTACAGCCCAGGAAATTGCCGGGAGACTTGATCTGAAAAAGGTGTAAACCGGATGAAAACGCATTGTCTGACCGTTGTTTGCCGGCTCTGGATATGTGTTTTTGCGGCGGTGCTTTTGGGAGTTCCCGGAGAATCCGGTGCGGTTTTTTATAAGAAAAATTATGAGGTCAAACGTTTTCAGGGGCATGACGTACTTTGCGATCCTTACACAGTCTGGGAAAACGATTATGTTATCAAGATCTTAAAGCAGCGCGGCGACATTGCCCACAAAGATTTCCCAAGGTTTCTTGAAATTTTCAATCATATCAATCCGGATGTAAAAGACGTGGATCTTATATATCCGCAGCAGCGTATACTGATTCCGCTGCGGATTCTGGAGCCGGGCACCCTGAAAGGCCAGAAAAGCGGCAAGGTAAGCATTCCGGTAGTTACCATAACAAACCTGCCCCGTGCTCTTAAACGTAATTCAGAGATTTATGAGGTCAGTTACGGAGACTCTGTTTCACGCCTCATAGCCGATCGATTCGGTAGATACGGCTCGGATTCCTATAAAAAGGGGGTTAAGCTTTTCCGAAAATTAAATCCCGACATCGAGGATCTTGACAGGATACGGGCGGGAACCGAAGTCCGGCTGCCGAATCCGGATATACGGAATCAGCCCTGGTATGATGAGCTATTTGAAAACCTTGAAACCGAGAATCATAAGAAGCAAATGCCGGGGCAGCCGCCGGTGCAGTGGTTCAAGGACTTGTCGGTATTTGCCAGGGCCGCCAGGATCGTGGATGCCGAGCTTCTCGATGAAGGGTATTATTTTTTCCCCAGGAAAAACGCCAGGGATTTCGGCCTTGATTTGTCAAGCACTCCGGTGATTGAGTTAAAAAACGGCCGAAAATTGCTGTTTGCAAGGAAGCGGATGCTGCCTGCCGGAGTGGAGAGAAGCATCAGAAATTACTGGGAAAACCTTGAGGTGGTCTTTGTTTCCGGTGAACCGGAATTGTCTTTCATATTAGAAAAACTGATCAATTCGATAGACCCAAACGGATACAAGAACCGTTTAAACCTTGACGACAACGGTATTTTGGTTGCAGTGCGCGGTCGATTTATATATAACAGCATAAAAGATAATTCAAGGATCTGTCTAAATATTATCTCTGAACCGGATATGCGGACTCCCACAGCGGTTTGCGACTATCTGGCCGGCCATGACATCCGTATTAAAGATTGGGTGGAAAAAGGAGATAAGTCGGGCTGGGTGCTAAAAGAACCCCGGAAAAATAAGTCGAAACGAAAGTTTCAGGTTGTGGATCCTCGGAATCCGGATCCTTTGGTAAGATCAATCGCTGAAATGCTTGGCTGGCAGTATCATGAAAATGTGGAAATTTCTTTTCCTTATGCCGGTTTTCAGGTTAAGGCCACCACGAGCATGCTTTCGCTGGGTGATCAGGCGGAGATGCTGGTTGACTACGGCAGCCTTCAGGGAGGTGCCGTGGAAACTATAGAAAAAAACGGTTTCAAAGTTCTTCAGATACAAGGCGGACAGGATATAAAACAGTTAATCGGGATCCTGGAGCATTCTCTGCCTGTAAACATTGAAAAGGATCCGATGTTCTGGACCGCGAACCGTCCCAGGGTATATAATACGTCAATTCAAATCCCCGGCTGGCTGGTATCTCCCGATAAAAACAGAGAAGGAAGCCGGCTGATGCTTTCCGTGTCCAGGCTTGCTTCTCCTCTTGTAGATTATCTGCACGAAGACGCCGGGATTAAGGTAATACATATTCGCAGGTAAACCAGGAAACAGGAATACGCATTATGAAATGGAAGAGAATATTTACAATTGCCGGCGGTTTTATGGTTTTTGCGCTTTTGAGCGGATGTGCCGGCGATCAGGGGCCAAGCCCCAAAGAACAGAGGGCCAGGGCCACCAGAAACCTTGGGGAAGCCTATATGGCCGAGGGAAATTATACCAAGGCCTTGGGGGAACTGCTGAAGGCTGAAAAGATGACCCCTGATGATCCGTATGTTCACAATGATCTGGGTCTGACTTACCTGGCTAAAAACAATCCGGAAAAAGCAGTCGGGCACTTTGAAAAGGCTGTTGAGCTTAATCCGGATTATTCGGCGGCCCGCAACAATCTGGGGTCGGCCTATGTGGAGCTTAAGAAATGGGACAAGGCAATTGAGTGCTTTGAGAAGGTATCAAAGGACCTCTTGTACATGACCCCGCATTATCCGTTGAGCAATCTCGGTTATGTCTATTATATGAAAGGCGAATATCAGAAGGCCGAACAGTATTATCGCAAAGCGCTTGAGATGAAGCGTGATTTTCCGAAAGCCTTACACGGGCTGGGGCAGGTCTATCTTGCCACCGGAGACCTCAAAAAAGCGATCAAAAAGCTGGAACAAGCGGTGGAAAAAGCCCCTCAGGCGGCTCCTTTTTATATGGATCTGGGGCGTGCCTATACAGAAAATTACCAGTACAATAAAGCTCTCCAGGTGTATAAAAAGGCCGCGGCTATTGCAGAGGATACTGATCTTGCAGACAAGGCGGAAGCAGCTGCCGAAAGAGTAATGGAGAAGTATTAGCCTTTCAGGAAAAAGCAAATGGGATCATGATAGAATTTTGATCACCTTATCCATGTCGTTTCGTGCGTTAAAGACTCCGAGGTCGATCGGGGAGTGCTGCTCTGCACTCTCGGTTTTGCCGAATATTGAAAGGGCGATCCTGTCTATGAGGCCTATCCGCTTTAGGGCTTGATCCGATGATATGCAGGGAATGCTGACTCCCTGCATGATAAGCATTTCCACCGGTTGGCGCTCAAGGCGCCTGTCGCTGTCCGCCGCCTGGCGGAGCATCTCTGCGGCCCTTTGTTTTTCTTCCATCAGAGCGGGGTAAATGCCTGTTTGCGCGCCGGTTTGATCCAGAAAATCAAGAACCCATGTTAACTCTTCCATATCCTCTTGTGATTCCAAGGGGATCTGTTCCAGATACGAGCATAGAAAAGAGATAATGTTTTCGCGGAAATCGAATTTTGTATTTCTCAGTCTGACACGGACCTGGAGTGCGGCAAGAGAGCCGGTGATACAGGCGTTGACCGTTTCCGCCAGTTTTTCCGGGATTTGGCGCGCCAGGTTGAGCCTTTGGATATAACCGTGAAGGACGTTTTCCGGAATCCGGATTTGCGGGGTTTTGCTCCCGTCCGGGTAGATCAGCCGTGTGCGGATTTGTTTTGAGCAAAGACGGCGCTCTATAGCCTGTATGTCTTTTTGATCCACGGTTTCTGATTCAAGTGCCGGTTCCAGATCAATCTGATCTTCCTCTGCCGGAAAGAATATCAGTTCGTATAAGCTTTGGGTCTCGCAGCTTTCGCTGTCTTTAAGCTGACAGAAAAGTTCATTTGCTCCCGCAGCTCCGGTCACTGACTCGATATAATGTATTATCCCCCCGCCCAGCCGGATTCCGTCTTTGAATCGGCTTTCTATTCTGTCCGTTATTTGAACACCTGCATTTTTCATAATTTTATAATATAAACAGTTGCAGAGTTTAATAAAAATAAGGCGGAGCCCCGCCGCCCGGTTCATAAGGCCGGCGCAGGTTGACAGCCTTTTTTACAGCCCCGATTTCTTCTTCGCAACCATTGATCAGATTCGCGCCTATCAAAGTATCATTTTCATACGTCAGCACCTTTAGCCCCTTTTCGTGACAGGGGTTTCCTGTTTCCTCTACGCGGACCTTTTCACCCTGGCGGTTTACATCGCCTATTTGAGTGTATACCCAATCAAATATTGGAGTTATGTTCTGGGGAACCATGCCGGGGTACTCAACTGGTATCTCCGCCATGTTTAATCCCGCCGTTCTGCCCTGGTAGCAAGCATTCGCCCAGGTCCCGAGCCATTCTTTTTGCATTGTCAGGGTATTTGTCCCCTGGCTTACATCACCGGCTGCATAAAGGCCGAAGACGTTGCTTTGCATGTGGTTGTCAACCAGTATTGCCTGATCAATTTTTACCTGGTTTTTATCAATGAAATCACAATTCGGCTTAACCCCGGTGCAGACAGCGACACAGTCGGACTCCTCCATAATCGTGTCATCAATGAAACAGCAGACGTTTTCCCGGTTGTTTTCAAGCCGCTGGATACTGCATCCAAACCGGATTTCGATTCCATGATTTTCAAGATAGGTTTTTAACAACTCGGCTGTTTTGGGATGGGCGCCATTGGGAAACAGTTGCGATGCCACATCCATTAATATCACCTTGGCCCCGCGTTTGGACATAATTTCAGCAACTTTAACTCCAACCAGGGATGCGCCCAGAACCAAAATTTTCCCGGTTCTGCCCATGACTTTGCTCATAGCAATGGAGCTTTGCGGGCTCCGCAGAGAAAATGCGTAAGGCGAGTCGGACAGTCCCTCGATTTGCGGTATCACAGCTTGCGCGCCGGTAGCCACCAGGCATTTGTCGTAGTAGAGACGCCTGCCTTCTTTGATAAAAATTGTTTTATCGTTAGCGTCCAGGTGTTTGACAGGAGAGCCGAAATGGCAGGTCACATCATGCCGGTGATAAAAATCCCCCCCAAAAGGAAAACAATTCTCCCACGAAAGCATTCCCTTAAGATAATAAGGCGCAAGCATGGGATTGAACGCCGGGCCGTGGCTATCTGAAATTTGATGGATTTCTCCGCAAAAACCGGAATGTCTTGCCGCCATGATTGCATGGATTGCGGCGCCGCCGTTGCCTATGACCACCATCCTTTGCCGGGCCGGCATGCTCATGATTCATATAATTCTGCAGCTTTTACGATTTTTACCGCGGCATCCCGGCTTTTAGTCTGGTTGAGGGCATCTATGTCCCCGAACTGCAGGGCGCCTGTGGTACAGGTATGAACACATGCCGGCTGCAAACCGTTTTCAACACGAACATGACAGAAATCGCATTTGACCATTTTTCCGTCCGCAGTAAATTTCGGGGCTCCAAACGGGCAGGCCAGCGCGCAGCTGCGGCATCCTATACAAATATCCGGGTTAACGTAAACCACTCCGTTTTCGGGGTGCCGGGCCAAGGCCCCTGTCGGGCATGTCATAAGGCACGGTGCATCCCCGCAATGCATGCATGCCATGGACATACAGGCCGGCCTGGCCGGATAAGGTCCTTTTTCAAACCCGGCTACTGTCCGTAAGCTGATCTGTCCGCCTTCATGAATATTTTTCTGATCCTGGCAGGCAACAACACAGGCCATGCATCCTGTGCAGCGCTTAAAATCAAAAGAAAAAGCCAATTGCCTTTTCATGGTAAATCATCCTTTCTCAGGCAGCTTTTCCACTTCGCAGATAAGAGATTTAAATCCCGGGAATCCTGATACCGGATCCAGGTAATCGGGTTCAATTAATTGGTTTACTTCCACATCCGGCCAGCCGTGGTATATGTTGGCGGTTCCCGGTGCAATTTTGTCGGTCACTTCAGCCCTGACTTTTATGGAATGCCGGGGTGTTGACAATAACACGTCGTCATTATTTGAGATTTTGCGAGCCTTGGCATCGGCCGAATTTATCATCACGGTGGGACCCGGATGCAGTCTGCGATTCCATGGGTTTCTAAACGTTCGTGAATGTATGTACATAGGCATACGGGTCCCTGTGCCGAGTACCAGCGGATATTTTTGAGCCTGCTTGGGGGTTGATACCGGGCTTAATGCCGGCTCTTGGTAGACGGGCAGGGCATCAAAACCCCGGTTCCGCAAATGGGTGGAAGCAAATTCCATTTTGCCCGACGGTGTTGCAAAACCTTCATCCATATATTTAC
>JAIPDT010000157.1 GCA_021737545.1 Desulfobacteraceae bacterium | reverse complement strand
AAGTTTACCAGGATGGTCTTGCAGCAGGAGGTGATAAGGCGGGGGTCAACGACACCTTCGGTATAGCAACTCCCGAAGTGATGCGTTATCTGGCTACTGAAGTGAGATCTATTATTCCAGAAGACATGGTCTTGAAAGTTCACTGCCACAATACATTTGGCATGGCTACGATCAATACAATTGCTGCAGCACAGGGAGGAGGGACAGAGCTTGACTGCACAATCAACGGGTACGGAGATGAAGCGGGCAATGCGGCGTTGGAAGAGGTGGTGACCGCTCTTGAAGCTCTTTACGGTGTTGATACCGGAATTAAACTGGAGATGTTGTACCACTACTCACAAGAGGCCATAAAGAAGGGTCGGACACCGCTGCAGCCGCACAAAGCGATTGTTGGTGAAAACGCTTTTCTCAGGCCAAAAGTCATCTGGAATGATATCGATATGGCAAAAGAATCCTGGATGCTTCATGAGCCTTTGAGTCCGGAGGCAGTAGGGGCCAAATCCAGCGTTGTTTTCGGCCCTGAGGGAACTCTCGATGATGCCCCTATAGAAGCAAAGCTCAAGGAGCTGGAAATCCCGTATACACCGAGCGACATCGTGCGGATTCGCGAGACTGCTGAGTCAATCCTGCAGGAAGAGCAAACTTTAAAAGTGCCGCGCAAATACATCCTCGACTCGGAATTCGAAGACATCTGCAAAAAGGTGGCTCGTGGTCCGAAAGCTTAACAATTTTGCCGGGAGATTGCGCTAAAAAGATTATGATGTTCAAGGAAAGGAAAAATTCATGGATACCGAATCGGTTTTAAAGTTGACCAGGGAGGGAGCTACTAAGGTTATGGACGCTGTGCTCAAAGAGGCAGAATCGCGGGGGCGCAATGTCGGTGTTGCTGTGGTGGATACAGGCGGACATTTGCTAGTTTTCAGCCGTATGGACAATGCTTCGCTGACAACAATTTCTGTAGCCCAGAACAAGGCTCGGTGTGCCGCTTTCACAGGTTTTCCTACAGGAAAGAAAAGTAAAGCCGGAAATGAAAGGTCAGATCACCATGCTCTGGCTATCACTCTGGCTGCGGGCACTGACAAGATGGTAACAATGCAGGGAGGAGTCCCCATTAAGGTGAAGGGGCAAGTTGTAGGCGGTGTGGCGGTTAGTGGCGCCGGTCATAGTGATGGGGAAATTGCCCAAATTGGAGCAGCAGTTCTGGAAGCATAACCAGTTGGCAGATAAGATTTCATACACTTGTGCCAAGCATAGATTGGTACAATTTAATAATTTTTGCAAACCAAGGTCCTGGAGGATGTTATGGAAAATAAAGCAAAAGACGTTGTTGGTGCAGAAGAAACTTTTAAGATCAGCAATGTTCGTACCTGGAGGACAGTTCTCCGCAGAAAAACTGTTTGGAAGACGGCGCGCTATACAAAAGGCGATATCGAAGCCCTCATCATCGGAATTTCCGACCCGGACGGTATGACAGGATACGGATATGTCCCGTCAATGAATCTGGAAGGTGAATCCGCGCCATCAGCAGAGGCGATTCTCCACGTGGTAATGAAACAGGTTCTTACAGGCAGGGAACACGCTGGTATCCAGGCGTTAATGAAGGACCTGGATATGTCGTGTTTTCACAACAATCAGGTCAAATTCGCTATCGAAGAGGCTCTTCTTGATCTGCAGGCCAAAAAGCTCAATACTCCTCTGTTCAATCTTCTTGGCGGACTCTGTTTTCCGGAAATGCCGGTTATGAAAGCAGTGACCCTTAAGCCGCCCGAGGAGGCGGCGGCGGATGCGGTAGCCCTTAAAGAAAGGGGGTTTACTCATTGTAAGCTTAAGGTCGGTCTTGATCCGAAGCGCGATATAGAAGCGGTAAAAGCGGTTCGGGAAGCTGTCGGCCCTGAAATGTTTATCTCAGTTGATGCTAACCAGTCTTACACTACAATGCAGGCAATCAATGTTATTAATCAGATGGCGAAATGGGACCTCAATCTTGCCGAGCAACCTATCAGGCGGGATGATCCCCGCGAGATGGCTTTTGTCCGTCAGCGCGTCCCGGTTCCGATTATGGCGGATGAAGGGGTCAGAACCCCTATGGATGCCATGCGTCTGATTGAGGCAGGGGCCATAGATGCTGTGAGCATAAAACTCTGGGTCGTCGGGGGATTTATGAAGGGAAAGGAAATCGCCGCTTTATGCAACGCCAATAACGTTTTGACCCATATCGCAAGCACTCCTGCAAGCCGGCTTCAGGAGGCGGGGCAGCTACATTTCGCCGCGTCGACACCAAACATGTTCGGGGGATGTGAGTTGGGCGAATTCGACCCGTTGCTCGACGATCCTGCTTCCGGCCTTGAGGTGGTTGACGGCAATTTAAAAGTTCCGATGGGCGCGGGCCTTGGAGTTGAAGTAGATTTGAGTAATGCCCGGGAAACTACACAGGACTATTCGTGAATCAGATAGTGATTGGAGCCGAATCTTTCCTTATAAATTCATGTTCTATTTTTAGCTGAGCTTTAAGAACAGGAGGGCTGGGATGAACCAGCAGACGAATTCCGATCCAAAAGAAGTTACTGCGATCCTTTCACGATTTATAGCTGAGACTGAATACGAGCAGCTTCCTTATCCGGTAACAGAGCGAATAAAAAAGAGCATCCTCGATACAATTGGCATTATCATGCCGGCAAGCGAGCTGATGCCGGATCTGAAAAATGCTATTGATCTCTATATTGAGGCTGGCGGCAAGGAGGAAAGCTCTGTTTTAGCCTACGGAGTTAAACTTCCTTCATGGGCGGCTGCCTTTACAAACGGGATCAGAGGCCATGCTCTGGATTATGCTGATGGTCACCTTGAAGCTGTTTTCAGAATCGGTATCAGTGTGATTCCGCCGGCCCTGGCATTGGCAGAGCGCAAGGGAGTTGTAAGTGGCAAGGAATTGATCACTGCAATCGGCGTTGCGGAAGAATTTCTTTGCAGATTGGGGGTATCCGTGGCCCGCAGGCGCCACTCTCTGGGGCCTTGGCACGAGGGCATCCTGCTGGGAAATTTTGGTGCCACGGCTGCTGCAGCCAGGATGCTGAATTTGAGTGCTGAGCAAACCGAACGGGCATTTGGAATCGCCTTTCTTCAGGCCGGAGGCACTCTCTCGGTAATCGCTCCTGACGCTAACATTAGAGGGATGTATGCGGGCTTTGTTGCAAAGACAGGTGTGCTGGCTGCGCTGATGGCGCAGAGAGGTGTTCTTGGCCCTCGCGGGAGTCTATCTTCAGCCTACGGCTTGTTTGAACTTTACTTCAAAGGTGCCTATGACCGGGATGCGCTCATCGATAAACTGGGAAGGGAATTCGAGCTGATTAATTTGAGCTTTAAACCATGGCCTGCCTGTGCATTTACACATCCCTACATCGATGCCATGCTTGGCGTTATTGCGGAAAACTCTATTCGTGCCGAGGAGATTGAAAGTATCGAGGTATTTTCGGGAAAAAAGAATAGGGATTTGTGTCAGTCTATAAATATAGCCAAAGGGCAGGTTCCTAAAACCGTAAATGACGCCAAGCGAAGCGTAGCATTCAATGTAGCGGTTGCGGCCCTTAGGGAAAATGTAACGTTGCAGGATTTTACCGTAGAATCACTCAGCGATTCCAGGCTCCTGCAGATGGCCGAAAAAGTGAGGTGGGTTGAGGCTCAGGAGTTTGACGAGGAACAGTTTTCCAATAAGGGGAATCAGCTTGCCCCGGGCAAGGTGGCAGTTACCGATCGCCAGGGCCGGACTTTCACAAAGCGAACTGATTTTCCTTATGGGCATCACCTCAATCCAGTCAAAGCAGAAGATCTGGTGAATAAATTCAGGGACTGCCTTGCACTTTCGCCCAGGCCTGTTTCCGGGAAGGACAGGGAACTCGTGATTGATAAGATCCTTAATTTGGAGGAGGTTGCTGATATCAGAGAAATCATCAAGCCTTTATCTTAATTCGTCATCAAGACTTATGAAGTGATATTTCCTAATGTGTCTGCTATTTGTTTCAAATTATTGCTCTGCAACGGACATTCCATAAGGCGATAAACCGGGGTGCGGATGGGAGCAGGTCTCCATTAAAACTGATCGCCTCCCTTTTTCATTATAAACCCCGATAAACTTTTTTCCCCGCATGAGTCCTTTGTATCAGGCCTCTTTTTTCGTGAAGATCGCAATTAATCCAATTAAATAGATTTTGATGCCTTCTTTTGGGAAGAAAATATGTACGTTATCATTTTTATACTTCTAATGCACTCACTGCGTCATGGCATGGTTTCTCCCCTGATCCCATTGTTTGCTCAGAAAATGGGCTGTTCCGGTGCTATGATAGGAGCCGCAGTTGGAAGTTTCAGCATTCTTTCTCTTTTGATGGCCTTACCCATAGGAAATTTAAGCGACCGGGTGAATACCAGAATTCTGTTATTGTTGGGTGCTTTTTGCAATTTTATTTATAGCCTGCTTCTTTTACTATCAAAAAGCATCTGGGTGCTTATTTCGGTGCAGATGCTTGGAGGTTTGGGCTTTCTTTTATTATTGGTTTCCAGTCAGACCTGGATTAGCAAACATTCTGAAAAAAGAATCCGCGAACGAGGATTTGGTGTCTTATCCTTAGCCGCTGCTATCGGTCAGACGATTGGCCCTTTTATAGGCGGCCTTGTGCTTTCCCGCACTTCATTTGTTATGGTTTTTAGCCTGGCGGCTTTTTTTTCGCTTTCAGGGTTTTCTGCAGCAGGACTCCGGAATGCCTCAAAAGTAAATGAAAAAAATAAAGGACAAATTAATAAATATATAAGAAAATCTTTGATGCAACTTATTACTGACCGAAAAATGTGTGCAGTTTTCATCTTTACCTTTATAGCTGTATTTGCTGCAGAGTTACGAAATTCTTTTGTACCCGTCCTGCTTAAAACTCAAGAAATTAATGAATTCGCTATAGGTATTCTAATTTCTATATTTGCATTTTCCATGGTTCTGATACGACTTGTTATAGGCCGGGTTATGGGAATGGTATCGCGTTGGACACTTCTTGGCCTGGCCTTATCTTTTTTCTTCATTGCCACCACCACAATACCGTTGATTTCAAAGGTTTGGATTTTAGGAATTATTATGTTTTTGTTCGGGATTGGGTATGGAATTTCCCAGCCTCTGTCAATGGTAATGATTTCAGATAGGGCCAGGGTAACTTCAGGTCTGTCTATGGGCGTTCGGTTTTTCGTTCATAACCTGGCCACACTTTTTAGTCCTCTACTCACCGGGCTTGTGGTTGGAATCTTTAATATAGGGGCTGCTTTTTATTGTGTGGCTGCTCTTCTTTTTGCATCCGCAGTTTTAATTTGGCTTTTGGCAAACTCCGGGGTTTAAAAACTTTGCGTGTAGCACTGTCTCGTCCACCCTATCCCTACAACGCAATTTATGTTTTGATGTCCGCTTCAAGAAGCTTTTTTCGTTTGTGCGACAAGTAAGCCTTATGATTTTTGAGTTGTATCCATTTAATCAGTAGAAGAAGCCTTTCGGCATCGAATACACGCATGGGCAAAACAGTTTTTAGAAGAACCCTAAGCTGCGACACGGTAATAGCTGGTGCTTTTTTTTCCCAATCTGATCTTTATGTGCCAGAGAAAAAAGTGCGCGAGCATGCAGGTTAAAATATGATGATGCCATCCGGGAAATTTTCTGACCTCATAGTGATCCATGCCAAGCTCTGTTTTGGCTTCCTCAAAACACTGCTCTATGGACCATCTCAGGCCGCTGAGCCATACCAGGGTTTTCAGGCGCACACTGCTCGGGGCATTGGAAATAAAAAAAGAGTATTGCGGGTTTTTCTCAACGGTCCGCCGTATCAACAACCACACCGTTTTGTCCGGCAGGCCGTCTTTGGCAAGTACCACCCGCCTTTTTGTAAACTCGTATTCAATCGGCCCTTTGGTTCCTTCAGATACCTTGCGCCTGTACCAGAAAAAATTATTGAGGCTGGAAGCTATGCTTTGAAACGAAACAGGCTTGCCGGATTCATCGGAAAGAACTTTTTTCGTGCGCTTTTTGCCCTTGTAAGTATAGGTCTTCTTGATCGTTACCGGTTGCTTGAGCCAACATAAGGTGTTCTCAGGCACCTGGACCATGTAGGTAACATCAATAATGGAATCTGCGGCATTTATAAACTCGGGACTGTTGCCGTACACCGAATCGGCCAGGAGATAACGAAAGGGAAGCGTTTCTTGTTCAGCGATTTCTTCAAGCATATCAACTGCAAGCTGCGGCTTGGTCTTAAACCCGATATCATCAGGGAGCTTGCACTTTTTGTGGCGGTCTTCGTACTCCGGCTCAAACCATTTTTCAGGTATAAAAAGCCGCTTATCCACAAGTGCATATCCGTAAGGGGAGGTGTATGCGGCAAAAACACCGACCTGGCAGTTTTCTACCTTCCCTGCAGCACCACAGTATTGCCTGGAAACACCGATGGAGTCGCCTCCCTTTTTGATAAATCCGCTTTCATCAAAAACAATGG
>JAIPDT010000156.1 GCA_021737545.1 Desulfobacteraceae bacterium | reverse complement strand
AGGGTTGAAGCGAAAGCCCCTCTCTGTACATGGGAGATTCCACAAGTGCGGCCGGGGCCAGGCTATCCTCATCCTTTTGTTCGCCAAGTTCGATTTCCACCCGGTTGGCCCTGCGGCCTATCTCCTGGATAATAACCCGCGGCAAAGGCACCGCTTTTTTCCAGAGCGCTTCAAACTCTGCCTCAATCCATTCAACACCCTCCGGACTCTTATCTTCCCAAAGGATCTCGTAATTTTTTTGCCAGCCGGCCCGCGTCTCGTTCATCGAGCCGATAAAGCCTATGCGGGAACCATCGTTTTTCCATATGACCCCGGCTTTGCCATGCACAAATCCGCAAAATTCATCCGGTGCCACGCGGATAGCGTCCGGGTGTTGGGTTAGAAATTCAAATAACCACTGGTAGCGGGCCTTGTTCAGAAGAGAATCTATCTCTACTGACTGACTGTTTAACCTCCCAAGAAGTTTTGCCTCCTGCACCCGGGCAATTTTAATGTCTTCTGCACGGACATCTGAATTGCAAACGATCCGTACATCCTCGATACCATCAAGCTGCTCTGCTGCGATTTCGAAAAGGGAGGACGTAAAGTACCCGGCGATGCGGTGATACTGCTTTGCATCTTTTAGGTGGGTGGCGAGCATCGTCTGGTCCAGCCGGTGCGTTCGAGATGAATACCGGTGGATGTCTGCCGATTCCATCTTATATTCCTTCATTGCGAATCCGGTTGGCGATGATCTCGGCTTTCTGGGCTTCTTCCGGTCGCCGGACAATCAACATATCATGAATATACTGTGCCATGGACAGCAAGTGGGGGCGTTTATGAAAATAGGTGTCATCAAGGTTTGTCCGGAGTTGTCCAAAAACCACCTTCGGCTCTTTGTCGTTTAAGAGTTCCTGGATGGCCATGAGCAATTCACCAAGCAGTGTGTTACCGATGTCTCCACCGGCAAGGTCCCGGGGCTTGAAATCCATTGCTCCCTTTAGCCTGGCAGCATTCGGGCTGACCGAGGCCATCAACGGCTGGTAATCCACATGGAAGGCCTTTGAAAAATTCTGGTAGTTGTCAAGCTTTGAAGCCCCGCTTTGCTCAATTGCCAGCATACGCAGGTAAAACCGTTCAAGACCGGAAATTTCTGTCCAGGTGTCTGGATTTAGCTCCTTTAGCCGTTGAGGAATCAAAAGGTTATTGGCAATCTCTGAGGCGTATTCCACAATATCGTCAATAACCGTCCGCTGGCCATTCTGTCGGGGCTGTAGGGCCAGGGTGGTGACATCCCGGCCATCCACTTCAGAGTAGTTGGTAAGGACTTTAAGCGCTGCTGCATAACCGGCCATTTGCAGGTCCGAATCATTAAATACGGATTTGCCATGTGCTTTGGCATCTTCGTTTAAGCGCATCATGGCATCAATCTGGGCCTGGACCTCTTTGCGGATCTTTGGGAGCAGACGCTGCTTGAAACTTGATTCATCCTGCAGCCGCTTGCGCAGGACAAGGGTAACTGTGCCCTGGACATGTCCACCGTTTCTCATTGCCGTGCTTGTTTCTGTGGCAATGTACCATGCCCCGACAACCCTTAGACCCGCGGCCCAGAAGATGGACACCATGTCCGACCAGACGCCAGTGTCCTGGTGGGTAAACATCACGCATTGCAGGCCGTTGTCCGGCATATGTTCTGCCATGGCCTTGTATGCGTCCACCATGCTCCGGCGAAAGTTGTCGCCTGTTCCTTTTATAGCCAGAGTCCGGCGGGAGTCCCAGGTCCATTCGTTGAAGGGAGGAGGTGGGTTTTTGCGAAGCCAGGCAATGAAGAACTCGGTGATTTCGTGGTAATTAATTGCGTCGGCGTATGGTGGATCGGTGATCCAGTATTCACATGCCTGGAAGGGCTGATCTGCCCTTGAAGGAATGATAGTTTTTTCAACTATAGGAAGGGTTGCTTGTGCCAATCTGAACGATGGGGGTCCAAAACCCAACCAAGCACGTGTTGAATAATTATAGAAGGTATTAAGCGCCTGGTTAGAAAAAACCCCCTTTGGCCCACCTAAACCACCGGCCTGTGCTGTTGCCCAGCGACAAAGTTTAGAATTAAAATCCGCCATTTTTGCCAGATTAAGCCATCCGAGCGAGGGATTTCTAGACTGCCTCCAGTCCTTCGATGCGCTGGATAGAAGTAACAATTGGCGGGCATTAAACAACTGATGCCAGTACCGCCATCCGCGCTCTCTTATTGGTTGGTCAGTGTTATAACCAGGCTCAATAGCCATATCTGGCACCAGTCCTTCCTCCTGCCAGTGTGCCAAGTTTTCTTCGACTATCTGTTCAACTTGGCGCTCACGATTAAGATCTTCATTAGTAACGGTGGCAAAATATGTTTCATGCCGTGACTGGTCCAGTGTCTCTTGAGTAATCCACTGAATACAATATAAACGCTCCTGAAAAATATCATCAGGTCGCGGCTTGAAATCATGTTTTTCCCATTGTCGCAGGTTGTTGCGGGTGTTACCATCTTTGTCTTTATAATCTCCGCGCAGCGTACGAATAGGGGTATGATAAACTTGACCATCTAACTCGTAGACAAGCTGTCCATTTTGAACTGTACCTTGTTCAGCAGCATTCAATTTTTCCTTGCTTGCATTAGTTACAATTTCAATGTCGAAACGCTTTTTTTCTCTATTAGGATGAAGGATTGCACATACTTTAAGTTTTGGGGAAATCACCAAACTGGGGACCATAGGCACCATCCAGCCGGTTTCTGGGCATCTTGTCTCAAGACAATACAGATATACTTTAGCCCGGTCGCCACGGCTGTTATGTTCAATGCCCAGTGTTGATATTTTTTCGTCTACAGACTCTGCAACCTCCTGTTGTACTTTTTCAATTTCAGCCCTTTTTTTAGGCAAAGCCCCGATGATATGAAAAGCCCCCCAAGTCAGCATACAGGCAATGGGATTTAAGTCCGAGGCATAAACATCGCAACCAATCCGTGCCGCTTCAAAAGGGATGCTGCCGCCCCCGCAAAAGGTATCGCCAACCCGGGGACGACGGCCGTAGCGCAGACTCCCTAATTGTTGGACCAATACTTCATGGGAATGTGCTTCAATGCCGAGATGAGCAAGATGCGCGTTAACCTTATCCCAAATTGGCCCGTACAGTGTAGTTGGATCGCATTCTTCTGGTCTTTTACAGAGTCCGACTTTTTCCTCGTAAGGTAAATCGCGCATCGCTTCAGCAAGAAGTTCATGCTTGTCTGCCTGGTCAATATCGCGTTTCCAACGAATAGAAAGCCCAGGATAATTATTTAAATCCAGGGGAAAAGAAATATTGTCAATCTCTTCGGTGTCAAACGGGGCGTTGTTTTTGGAAACGCTGTAATCGAAAAACTCCCATGGATTTCTCAGTTTGACCTTGGGTGCAACATCTTTTGCCTTGAGCTTGGGCTCCCGACGGCCAAATGCTGCATCATCTATCCCCATAAGTTTTTCAAAGACATCAAGGTCCGCTTCCAGGTCCTCTGTTACAGGCATCAGGCTGGCAAGCACAATGGCCCTGGCCATAATCAATGGCTTACGCCCCTTCCAGTAGGAACCAAGCGATGTCAATGTTTGCCCGGCTACAGCCTTTCTTTCCTTTTGCGCCTCTGCAGAAATCTTTTGGGCCGGGAATACTCGTTCAATCAGAGCCGTAGCATCCTTTAATGACAAGGGTTGCAGAGCACTTTTCGTCTTGTTTTCTGCCATATTCATAACTTTTTCTTTACTCCAAGGACATCTTGAACAACGGCAGTTGTTTATCGTCCTTATTGTTTTTATTGTTTTTCTCGCTGCCGGAACTCCGGGGTTTACGGATCGTTTTTTCAGGTGTGTCGCCAAGGGCGTAACCTAATGCTGCCCGCCAGCCGCGGCCCCTGTCCTCGGGTGCGCCCACGGCTGCCGCGGTCATGCCAAACAGCCACCATCGTTCCTCCGGCCGTAGGGCCAGCCAGTTCCTAAGGGCTGTGCCCACTTTTCCCAATGGCAGGTCTTCAACCGCCCAGGCCAGGACACACAATTCCTTACCCAGCAACCTGTCCACCGGATTCTTTCCAACTTTCCATTGACTGACAGCCAGGTTATGGGCTTTAAGCCGCTGATTAAACAAACGCTTTACAGGGTTTGATATCTCTGTCCAGGTGGGCCGGTGTATTATCGCCCGGTCCAGCACCTGGTTTTCTTCGCCTTCTGCATGCATACCCAGGTCTTCCGTAATGATTACGTCCTGCCGGCTGCCACGTGGAATGCTGACAACAAAATGATGCGGGGCGGTCGTGATTGGCACGCCAAACCCAATCGTCTGATGTGCCTTGTTTTTGTTGGTGTCAGCTTTTGGTTTTTGTTTCATATCCATATTTCCCTGTTTTTTGGCGACTCCTTTACTGTTCCACCTTATCCGGCGTGAGGTTGATACCAGCCAATTCCGCAAAGGCTTTTAAATCAAATCCGGTGCCAAAACCCGCACCATCCCGGATGTTTACTTGAACCAGGGCGCTGGGCTCCCCGAGGTTTTCACGCAGTGCTGTGATGATTTTATTGAGCATTTCCGGATCAACACCCCGATCGTTGAAACGTACCTGCACTGCCTGTTCTCCTTCTCCCACGTTCAAGGTTACCCCCTGAAAAATCACCCCGTCTCGGTCCTTGAACTTTGCAATAAGGTCGAAAACCTTGTCTGTGGTGTCCATCCGCACCCTTTCATTAACAAGTTTAGCAGGGCGGGCCTCGTCAATTTCAGCCCGTTTTTGTCCTTTCTCGGGAATGGTGAAACTCTGCTGCTCCGTTGCTTCGCCTGCGCTTGCATAGACCTGTAGCAAAACTCTGTCATCTGAAATGGTTATGGGCCCGTCATAAATACGACCCTCCCGGGGGTTGGTTCCATCAAGGCTATATCGGAGTTCTGCAGCCGGCGTGGCCTTTAGTTCTATTTTGCGATGATCTGAATAATCATGGATTTGGTGGCGTATTTTGAGTCTGGCCACCCACCGGACGGGTTCCCCGGTTTCATACTCGCCCGTAGAATCTATTGCGAGAAAATAAAGGGTCGGGTGCTGGGTGCTGAATGCTTCCAGGTCTTCTGCCACTGCATCTGTCTCAGAAACTTCAGGTGTGGGTCCATAGTGTACCTTTGGTGAAGGACCAGCGTTTCTGGGGTTCAAAGAAAGCACGATTTTATCGTTCTGTTCGTCCATGGATTGCTCTACAACATTTATTGTTGTCTTCTTTTTGGGGAAAGGTCCTTTTTCTATATACCCGTCCGAGCCTTCACGCCAGCGCCCTTGGGCAACGGCCTGATCTTTGAGTTTTTCAAGCCCCTTAATCCCGGGCATCCATGGCCAGCCCGGATTGCTTTTGGCACGCATCAAAATATCACGCCAAGGGGTGCGCTGGACGTTTCTTGGCCAAAGTTCCTGTTCGGCCATTGCAAAGTATGGCGTTGGATCTTCTAAAGCATCCAGGGCCAGCTTATTGTCACAGCGCATGCTGGCAAGCATGGTCTCGATTTGCTTTTCCGCAGTTTCTTCAAAATCTTGTCTGAAATTGAGACCGTTTTCGATGGTTGCCGCCTGAAGGCCGTCTTCATTCGGATAAAAAAGCCGATTGTATGTCCCCTGCAGAACTTGTATGAAGGATTCCTCGCATTGCTCCGTCATTTCCATGGCCTGCTCATAAAGCGTGTCTCCGGGCCGAAGAGACTTAAAAATTCGTTCCACCGCGTAGAGCTCCCGCAATGTCTCTTCCACTCGACTGGCCATGTGTGTGTCGTTGCCTGACAAAACAAGAAGATGGTTTTTTTCGGAAACCGAGCGGTAAAAACGGTCAATGTCTTCGGGCGGAATGCTATTGTCCGGGGGTACAACGACCAATACCCGATGCGTGCTGAGGTTGATCTCATTGATCTCCGGCATTATCAATACTTCCTGATAAGCTTGACGCGAACTGGCATGGAGTTCCGCTTCGAGTCGATTTTTCAGCGCCTTTTCCACCTTACCCTTGGGAAGGGATTGTGCCTCCTTTTGAACCCGTTTAATTAAATTTTCAGTGTCCTTGAAATAAAACAGTTCCCCCTCGGCGTGAAGATACCAGGCGCGTTTACGGAGCCGTTCAAAAGCCTTGGAAAACTCTTCCGGCTTGCGGTTGGGCGCTGCCAGATATTCAATGACTTCCTCGCGCCGCAGGCCCATATGGCCCTTAACCGCCAGAGACAAGGAGGCGGAAAGAATTATGGAAGCCACCTGGCTGCCGGCATCGCTGTTTAATTCACCGTCAATAATTTCTGCATGAGAATTGCCGTTGTCAGCGATATCTGTTGTGATTGCAGGCCTCAAGGCGCGGTTAATATCGTTTACCTCATTGCTGACCAGTGGATCGTTTAGATTTAAATGCTGTGTGCCAATCAGATAAACATCATTATTTTCCCGCTGCCAAACAGACCGTATGACCCGGGCGGCAAACTGAAGCAACCCTCTGGTTTCGCGAAAATCAGGGTTGTCCTTGAACAGGG
>JAIPDT010000155.1 GCA_021737545.1 Desulfobacteraceae bacterium | reverse complement strand
CGCTGAAGCTTTTGCTGAACAAAAAATGGCTTTAAGCTTGAACTGCCTCCAGACCGGCGACGATCCGCCGGCGGTCGCCCGGGGATACGAACCCGTGTACGGGAAAAGTCACCAAGTCGTCAGCGCATTGCCTTGCGCCCGGAAATTGCCCATTATTGACAAGTCCAAGTTCTTTAATTTCACCAACAGGGGTTGGATATGAAGGCATGATGCCAAGCCCGCGTCTTTTGCTGATATCAAGCATTGCATCCCGTAGGCGGCTGTTTTGAACCCGTACAGGTAAACGGATCAGTGGTATAGGATCCTTGATGTAGTCATTTTCTAAGCATACCGGTTTAAGCCATGGGTAGTCGGCCAGTATCTTTATCCAGTGAAGAACGCTTTCCCGGCGTGCAGCCTGAAACGCGGCAAGGCGTTTTTGCCAGTTCCGCGCCAAGCCCGCCTGGAAGGGTGAATACGGATGAATCGGGAAATGCGGATCATAAATGGTTTCCCCCAGCTTCAGCCCGGAAACGGATTTGGGCAGCCAAAAAAGCGATGGCTTTGTCAGTGCGGATAGCGCCAGGGCATATGCAGCTATCTTCAGTGGCCGGCCCCGGGATTGCCCGACCAGCTTTTGAATAACGGGTTGGAGGGCATCTGCCAGCTGGTCTGAATTGGTGACAATGACCCCGCCCTCGACGGTGGAAAAGGCCTTTCCACGGCCAAGGCTGAAAAACCCGATATCTCCAAGAGTCCCGAGGGGCTTTCCACCGAGTTCCTCTCCCATGGCCTGGGCAGCATCCTCGATGACGGCAACCCCGGAATCATTTAACAAATCCTGCAGCTTGTCTATATTTGCAGGCAGGCCGAAAAGATGGGGGCTGACTACGGCTAAAAGCTTTTCTTTCGGGTTCAGGGCGTTGCGGAACGCCCTGAAATCAAAATCCAAAGTTGCCGGGTCCACGTCGCTTAACCGGCCCTTCAGGCCTGCTCGCACAATGGCGGAGGGAACGGAAAAACAGGTAAAGGCCGGGATTAAGACCTCGTCCCGGTCAGGCGAAAACCGGTGGAGCGCATGGAGAATAAGGGTTAAAGCAGCTTTGCCGGATGAAACAAAAAAGCAGTGCCTGACCCGGAATTTCTTCCTGATATCCGCCTTGAAATTTTCGATCTCCGCCTGTCCCCGCCGCAGCCCCTTTATTCCGTTAAAAATATCGTTTATAGTAATCGGCGCGGCTGCCGGGGGTAAGGTTCGTTGTATGCGCATCAAAACATGCCGGATAATAAGGGGCTTTATTATAATTTGTCAGGGTATTAGAGAGTGATGTATTTTCTAAGCCGGCTGCCAAGGAAAGTTGCCACAGGCAGGGGAGTTTTACTGATAATCTGCTCAGCCACGTCCCTGGTTCCGCCTGATGAACTGACAGCAGGCTCTGAACTTGCCTGGACCTCTTTTTTATTACTTATCATCCATCGCTGCCAGTTCAGTGGCTGAGGCTTTGCCCCCCATTGAGCTTTAAACTTGTATGTTCCTTCTCCGGGGGTGGAGCGGCCGAAATCAAAAAACCGATATCCCTTGTCTGCGGCAAATTCTAAAAATGTCCAATACAAAAACATATTCGGATTAAAACGATTGAACCGCTGCAGAGAAGAGGCCCACGGGATGGACACGACATGATTATGGCAGAGGATAATTCCGGCGGCCGCTGGTGTCTGGTCCGGCATATAGACCACCCCGCACCTGGCATTTTCCCCGTAATGCTTCAGAACATTGCGCAGCCAGTTTTTACTGTGCACGGGAGAGCCCAGATCCCGCATGTTCTCGGCAAACACAGGATAAAAGTCCTTCAGAAGCTCCTGTCCACCGAGCCTTGAAAACAACCCTTCGCGCGCCGGCTTTTTAACCTGGCTGCGAAGTTTGGATTTGAAAGTCGCCAGAAGAGCATCGGAACTCTCCTGCAGTTCAAGAAGCATGCGGACTTTTCTAACACCCGTGGGGCCCGGATTGTCATGGGCGAAACCTTTTTTATGGGTGTTGCGTTTGTCTGGATTGCTCGCGGCCGACACCGCCGGCGGTGTCCGGATTTCTATTTTTGCAATTTTATGTGCACGGGCATAATCACAGGCATGGTTAAAAAGGGCATCTGCGATCTCAGGGTGATTCGCAAAAATCCCGCCGACATCGCAATACGGCAAAGAAACGAGCTGCCCTTTGTCAATTGGGAAATGGATATGAGCTGTTGGCAGAACTCCACAGATGCGATTATTCTGCTCTGCTAAAAAATATGGGCAGTCAAACCCGTAAGACGCTTCTATTGCCTGCTTCCAGGCAAAACGATGATATGCAAGGCCGTCTCGATTTGCGGCAATATAATCATCCCAACCAGGGGCATCGCTGTATTCCGCCCTGCGGATCTGTAGTTTTTCCCGGCTCATTACCAGATTTCTATTCTTTCAGGTTCTCCAGTAAAGGGAAGTTCAGTCCGCCAGGCCCGCCATCATATTCAGGAGATGCGCGGCAACGATTTTGCGTCCGAGTTCATTCAAATGCCCCCCGTCATAGGTATACGAAGGGACAAGCGCAGCGTATTTGTTGCCGTCCTTTTCAAACGTTTCCTGGGATCCGTCCATATATGTCGACTCAATTTTTGCGATATCAAACAGTCTGCCTGTGGATTCATACTCCTGGCGCATCAGGTCGTTAAATTCGTTTCTCTTGATATTGTCTGCATACTCCCATATATGGTCCTTGCCGATCAGCTTTTTGATCCAGGTTTTCCAGGAAGTTTTCGTCGTTTTCAACGGGGCGGTTGCATGAATGAAAACCGTTTCCGGAAATGCTTTTTGAAGCTGGTCCATGGTTTGCCGGTATGACTCAAACAGTTTTTGGACATCGGTTTCACCGGTAATGTCAACATAACAAAGTTTAAAAAAGGCCATGTCCGCATTATCGCCCAACCCGTCATTGATTTTATCCCGGAAGCCATCTATCTTTGACTGCCAATCCCTGTTTTCACCGTTTCGGGAGTGGGCAAAAACCGGTTCATCAAAGTCACTTAGCTCGCTTGTTTCCTTTATAGTAAAATCTATTTCATCATTATCCGCCATGATGTCGGTTACGCCATCCATGATATTGAAACCCACGGATTGATGGCCGAAATAAATGTTTTTCCGGGAAAGCTGTTTCCATTGCTGCTCCGAAATTGAGTCAATAATTTCCATGTATGATTGATTTTCCTGCATAGAATCTCCATTACTGCATGATAGAATAAACAAGGAACCAAGGATTAAGGCGATTAATCCAAAACTGCTTTGCTTCATGCTCTACTCTCCTTACGATTAAATCCAAAAGCACTCTCATATAAATTCCGGCTGAACTGCTTTCAATGTCAACCCCAATGCCTGGCTCATTGCACTCTGATCAATTTTTTGTCTTCAATTGTTCGTAGGCTGCAACGCACTTTTGCGTGTCAACTTTTCCCGTGTCACCCTTGGGAAGTGCCTTAAAAAATGCAAATTCACTTGGCACCTGGTATTTCGGCAGGTTTTGATGGCAATACTTCTGCAGATCGGCTTCGCTCAAACCCTTATCTATGGGCACGCAGAGCGCTGCAAGCCGATGACCGCTCAGATCATCCGGTACGCCGATGACGGCTGTTTCAAGCAGTTGCTGCGACTGCATCAGGACTTCTTCAATGTCTTTGGGGTTTACCTTGTGGCCGCTGACCTTGAGAATGTTGTCTTTGCGCCCGGTGATGTAAAAGTACCCCTGGTCGTCCTGGTAGCCGATGTCGCCGGTGTGATAATAACCGTTTTTATCAATGGCCCGGCGGGTAGCGGCCGAATCCTTCCAGTAGCCCATCATGATATTGGGGCCGCATGCAACAAGTTCGCCCTGGGTGCCGTTCCGGGAAAATTGGCCGGTCTCATCCAGCACCCGCAGCTCAACATCATCAATTGCCCGACCGATGGAGCCCATTTTCTGCTCAAACCGCTGGGGCTCCAGGCAACTGAGCCGAGCCGCGGCTTCGGTTGCGCCGTACATGATTACGATCCGGGTGTGCTCCGGCAGGGCGGCGCGTAGATCCCTTTTCAGTTGGGCGGCCATGTGCCCGCCGGCCTGGCTGCAGTAGCGTAGGGATGGCAGTCTTTCCCGGTACTTGGCCAGGGGCGAGCGGTGCAGCAGATAGGCGTAGGTTGATGGCACCCCTGAAAAACCGGTCACGTTTTCTTCTGCCATCTGCTTGACCACGTCTGCGGGGTATATGAACCGGTTGTTGATAACCACGGTGCCGCCCACGGCAAAATGCGTATTCAAAAGGGATTTGCCCATGACGTAGAAAAACGGCAGCACCACCATCTGGATGTCATCCGGGCCAAGGTCAAGGGACTTACAAATTGATCGTGTATTGGATACAATGTTTTTGTGGGAAAGCATCACGCCCTTGGGTTTGCCGGTGGAACCCGAGGTATAGATAATGCTGGCCAGGTCATCAGGATTGCGCGCGGCGTGCTCAGGCGTGGAAGCCTGGTCGGATATGCATTCACCGAAATCGAGGACCCGGAATGGCATACCTTCCCATTTTTGTTTCGGGTTTTTGATGACCAAGAGTTTCAGGGTTTGCTCGTTTAAAGATATGGCCTTGAGCAAACGCTCGGATTTAAAGGTAGCAATAATGACTGCCGGCTCCAGGTCGTCTACCTGGTATTGCAGGCCATCCGGCTTTAATCCGGGATTCAGGGGGGCGGCCACTGCACCGGCTTTTAAAATGCCATAGTAGGAAATGATGTAATCAATGCTGTTTTCCATGATCAGGGCGACCCGGTCGCTTTTTTGAATACCGTTTGTCTGCAGGCTGACGGCCAGGTTATCTGCCATGGTATTTATATGGGCGTAGGTAGCCCGTTCGGCCTCGTAGATGACGGCCGTTTTGCCTGGAGTATTTGCGGCTGCGTTTTCCAAAAAATGATGAATCATTTGTTTGGTCAGTAGGGGACAGATTTGAAATCTGTCCCCGGGCCTCTAATCTATTGGGGTTGCTGGACGGCCTGCTTTTTGGCCAGAAAGGCCTCCAGGTTGTTAAGAGAATCCAGATTTTCCGGGATCAGCTCTTCATCGTCGAGCTGGAGGGAAAACTCTTCTTCCAGAAAGGTGATCAACTCCAGCATGCCGGTGGAGTCGATAATACCCTGCTCAAGAAACGAGGTGTCATCTTCGAATCCGTCGTCATCCCCGAATAAAAAGTTTTCCACAATAAACTGCCGGAGGGTGGATTTGACATCACTCATGTATATCTCTCCGTTGATTAAAGCTAATTTTTGATTTCCGCGATTTTCTCAACTAACTGAGGGGATAGATGAAGATAACGGGTGGTGCTTTTCTTGGTGTCAATATCCGCGTATACGCGCCGGGCCTGCTCGGGTGTCAGGGACACGCTTTCAGCCACCTGCGCCGGGGTGTACCCGTTATTTTTGCCGTACAGGCAGAGGTCCATCCGGTCGTAGGGCAAGGCAAAATAAAACTCATCCTGGCCCTGGGGCATGGAGTAGGTGTCCGTGGTCGGCGGGCGCTTGCGGATTTCCGCCGGGACATCGAGGTATTCTGCAAGCTGGTAAACCTGGGTCTTGTACAGGTGGGCGATGGGCTTGATGTCTGCTGCGCCGTCGCCCAGTTTGACAAAAAAGCCGAGTTCGTATTCCAGCCGGTTGGGTGTTCCGCTCACTGCATAGTTTAGCCGGTCTGCATGGTAATACTCCAGGGTTTTGCGTGTGCGCTGCTTGAAATTGGTGGCTGCCACGATCTCAAGGTAGGCGTTGAGCGGAAGCCGCTTTTTAACAGGTTCGCCCTTGGGCGGCTGGGCCACGATGGAAAAAAAGGAAAACCCCCGGGTTTCCATGATGTCGGAACTGACGATCTTGGATTTCCAGCCTTCACCGTATTCCGGGATTACCGATTGCACGGCCGCGTCATATCTCCGGTAGAACCCGTATGCCTCCAGAATGCCGGAGATATCCTCATGGGCGGTCTGGATGCCGAAATGTCGGGCGACCATGCCGCTTAAAGACAGGGTCTCGGATGCGGACTGCCGCTCGGGCATTTCCAGTCCGAAAACGCGGCCGGGGCCCAGGGCCTTGACTGCGAGAACTGCGGTTACGCTGCTGTCAATCCCGCCGGAAAGGGCCACGACAAGGCCGCGGCGCTTGAGGTCATTTTTCATGGCCGCGCGCATGGCGGTGACAATGCGCTCGGTTTCGTGTTTCGGATCGATTTGCAGGGCGTTTTTGGGAAGTTTTTGCATGATGTCTGACTGCCTGTGACGAAGTTGAAGCTGGGGACAGACTGGAAGTCTGTCCCCTGGGGGTACCCCGAGGGGTATTGCCGGGGACAGACCGGAGGTCTGTCCCCTATGGTGATGGAATCATGATGCCGCCAGGGTTTGGGTAAGTTCACCCCGGCCGTTTATCCGGATGACTTTGTCCGGGGTGATTGACGGGGTTTGCTTCTGCAGGTCGGCAAATCCTTCCACAAACTGTTCATGGATCATCTGGGTGGAAAGGATTCCGACAACCGCCATGTTCTGGATTTCGCTGTCAGGCCCCTGGCCTTTTCCCAGGTATTTGCCGAGCAGGTTTTTTACCTTCTGGGTGTTGAAAATGCCGGTGCGCTCCATTTGATCCATGTCGACCAGGT
>JAIPDT010000154.1 GCA_021737545.1 Desulfobacteraceae bacterium | reverse complement strand
TATGCCCGCAAGCTGGGCATCGAGTCGCATCTGGAGCGCAATCTTTCCCTGGCTCTGGGTTCATCAGGGGTCTCGCTGCTGGAACTGTCCAAAGCCTACGCTGTCTTTGCCAACCAGGGCATACGCATGGCCCCGGTCTTTATCCGAAAGATCGAGGATAGAAACGGCGAAGTTATCTACCGAGGTGACGCCAAACCCAAAAGAGTTATTGACAAGAGCACCGCCTACATTATGACCCATCTTCTAAAAGAGGTGGTCCAGCAAGGCACCGGCTGGCGCGTAAAAGCCCTTGGCCGCCCGGTTGCCGGCAAGACCGGCACCACCAACAATTTAAATGATGCCTGGTTTATGGGTTATACCCCCGGATTTGCCACAGGAGTGTGGGTGGGATATGACCAGGACCGTTCCCTGGGCAGCAAGGAAACCGGCTCCCGTGCAGCAAGCCCCATCTGGCTTGATTATATGAAAAATATTTTAAAGGACAAACCCGAGCGGGTATTTCCGGTGCCGGACAATGTGGTTTTTGCAAAGATTGACGCAAAAACCGGGCTTTTGCCCATTGACTCGTCCGAAAAGGTGATTTACGAGTGCTTTAAAGAAGGCTCCGCGCCTAAAAAACACACCAAGGCCGAAGATGAAGTGACTGAAACTGATGAGTTTTTCAAAAAAGGCATACAGTAATTGCTTCTCATCGACTCCGGAGTCGATTGACCGTCCCTTAAACTCAGATAATATCTGTTTTGAAGCGATCCGGTGTTGAAACAGAATCCACCGCGTATACCAAAGATTTATTTTGATCGCCGGGACCATAACTTGCTGCAAATGGTCAATGACGTTGTATCCGGGGACAGGACCCGTTTTCAGACTCACCGGCAGTTCTATCACCATTTTCATCCCCGCGGAATCAAGGAAATGGCCGAATCCAGGGGGCTGCGCATTGCCTATGCGGTGGTTCACCTCCTGGAATCATTGGAGTTCGGCCGGATGCAGCACCGGCTAAACGCCTTGCGGGCGCTTCGTGACGAAGTCATGTGCAGCACCAGCCAGGAACTGCGAATGAATACCGCCCGGGTGCTTATTGAAATCATGAAGGACCTGGTGCGGGCCTACGGCGATTATCAGCGCCAGCTGGAGTTCGCTCACAATTTCCGTCTGGCGGCTTCCGGCAAACCGCGGATTGTCAGGTATTTTCTGAAACGCTACAGGCTGCTGGAAATGCCGGAGCAATGGAATCAGCTCGCATTTGATGATCATGTCCATGATGCGTATACTAAGGGACGCAAGTCTCCCACCCACCTGATAATGGATGCCTGGATAAAGGGTATCAGAAGGCTGCGGGTAATTCACTACAACTATGTCCGTCCGGAGACTGCAACCGAGCTCATGGAAGCCGCAGCTATAATGGGTATAATGCTGAGAATCGGTATCGAGTATTTTACAGTTTTCTATGACCGGTTCGCCCAGTTGATATGGGTGCCCAGGGGTTTTGCGGACGCTTCTGATTTTTTGAGATTTCTGGACCGGCAAGATGTCGGGGCCCTTATGGAAGAAGGGCGTAAGGTCTCGGAATACCAGGGGACTTACGTATTCCGCATTCTCGAAGAATTCAACCGCACACACCGCAATACCATAAACCGCGAACTGGGCCTGCAGATGCCTCCGCTGGACCGGGAGTCTTTTATCAAATTCGTAGGGTTTGGCCAGCCATCCCTGCTCCATCTGGCCAAATACGTTCACAGCCGTCTTCTTCCCCTGATGCAGGAGAAAAATTCCGAGCTGCAGAAAAGCTACGAGGCGGCTGATCCGGACCAGCGCCGGCACATTGAGGAGAGGTTCGAGCGTATGAACCGGATGGATGCAGACGACATCCATCACCGCTTTCTGGCGCCCGGTCGGAATCCTGACGTGTTTGACGTGAATTGTCCGGATGATCCCGAAAAAATGCCCGAGTTGATGCGCCTGTCGCCCTGCCGTCTCGTGGACCGTCTCGCATCCCTGCATTCGGGATACAGAGTTACGCTAAACCTGAGCAACATGAAGGTAGAGGATGTGGTCGAACTTCTCTATGACTGCGGGGGCCGTGTCACGCGTCTGGAGATTTTCAATCTCAAGGATTATACGGATTGCAAGGTAGACCACATTCCCGACATCGCCCGGCTCCAGGAGTGTATTAACGGTGCCAATGTTATCCAGCTAAAGCAAATGATCCTGAAGATGATCGGGCGTCTCAGACAATCAGACAGCTATGCCGGCAAGGCACGGATTCAGAGGTTAAACTGGATTCTTGCCGACATGGAGACCCTGCTGGGGATGTACCGGGTAAGGCCCTTAAAGCCCAGAATCGGCAGCGACTCCACCGGTTATTCCCAGCGGTTGCCCGGAATGGGCCTGGCCGTGACAGACACCCTGCCAAGGCGGTCTCAGCGTCGGATACGGCGTGATGAAACCGGGGCCTATATTATCATCCCGTTTTATGTGGCCACCTTTTTAAGGATGGTGTATGCCCCTGTGGATGCCGGAGAGAGCCGCCCGGCAAGGCTTGCTGCCAAGTTAAGAGATATTCCGGGCATGGATCGGCTCGGCAGGGAGAAGAAAGCGGAGTGGTATGCACGCGAGGATGCCGCCCGAATGGCGGAACCCGGCAACATAGTTGCTTTGAGCGGGTTTAGGGCAGAGGCGAACAACGGGCTGGCCCTGCGGAAAAAACAGCAGCAAGAGACCGGGCGCCGTGTGTATTCAATCCATTATCTGCAGACTGTTTTCAAAAACATTCTCAAGGTGATAGTCGGTTTTGTGCCCGCTTTTCTCACCTTTTACCTGACAAACGACTGGTGGGTTCTTATATATTTCGGTGCTTTTATATGGTTCGGGATCACGGGCCTGCGAAACATCCTGCAGTCGGTCATGGCCGGAGGCGGTTTGCGGCGGTCCCCCCTTCTTCAATGGAACGATTACATAAGCTGGGACCGGTTGACCGATTCGCTTATGTATACAGGTTTTTCAGTGCCGCTTCTTGATTTTTTCGTCAAGAATCTGGCCATGCATCAGGGATTGGGCGTTACCACCTCCTCGCACCCGGTTCTGCTGTATACGGTTATGGCCCTGGTAAACGGGGCGTATTTGACCGGTCACAACCTGTTCCGGGGCCTGCCCAAAGAGGCCGCCTTTGCGAATTTTTTCAGAAGCGTGTTGTCGATTCCGGTTGCTTTCGGGTTAAACGAGCTGTTCGCTGGGATTCTCACCCTGGCTGCGGTGGCAAACGTGGATGCCCTGCTCCAGAGCTGGGCTGCCGTGATTTCAAAGACCGCATCGGATTGCGTGGCGGGGGTTATTGAAGGAACCGTGGACAGATCCAGAAACATTCGGGAACGGACGAATGATTATCGGCAGAAAATGCGGCAGTTCTTGGATGTATACACACGGGTCGAGATGCTTTTTCCAGAGTCGGAGGTCCTGGACTTGCTCCAGCGCCCGCGGGACTGGTATCACTCCGAAGACGAGGAGACCCGGGAGCTGATCCGGATATTGATCATAAACGCCCTTGATCTGCTTTATTTTTGGATGTATCAGCCCCGATCCCACACCGCATTTAAAAACTTTCTGCGCGAAATCTCGGAAGACGAGCGCAACGTGCTGATAAAAGCCCAGAGTATCCTGAAAATGGAGCGCGAGATAAGTCAGATGTTTATCGACGGTATAATCGGCCGCAATTTTTCAAAACCCCTGGCGTTTTACCTGGACAGGTATCAGGAATACCTTGAAAATGTAGAAAAACAGGCCGTTTAAAGGTCAGTGTTTGTACTGTGATGAAACCATCGGGCCGTGGCAAAGACCCGTTCGATAAAATTTTTCCTGATATCCATGTTATAGAGACGGGTTTCATCTTCTGCGGGGATCAGGGCAAAACGGTCCATAAAGGCTCCTGCAAAAAGCCCTGTTCCGTAGTGCCTGACCTGCAGGGAATTTCCATCGTGGATTTTTATATCCCGCATCCCGCATGAAGGCGAGTTGATTTTGAAAACAAATCCGCACAGCCGCTCTTTTTCAAGTTCATTCAGCCTGCCCGCAATCCAGGTCCGCATCTGTTCGGTAAGATCCGCCGCTGACCGTACCGTGACAAGCCTGGGATTTTCAGGAGTCCCGGTCAGGTGCATGGCTTCCCTGGGCACCGGCAGACCGCATTCCACCTCCGGGCATACAGGCACCCATTCTACGCACCGGCCCATGATATCGCACAGAAACCGGTCGAGCTTGTGACCGCCGTCATAGCGCACCGGCTCTCCCAGCAGGCATCTGCTGATACCTACACGTACCGTCATGTCTACTTCCTGTTTCATTAGTAGCTTCTTTTCCGGGCTATATTTTTGTCGAGGCCTCAGATGTCGCTCAGAAACAAATTTTTATATAGGATATAATGGAGGGTGTTTCAAGACGGGTGGTGATGGAGACAGAAGAGTAAGAAATCTTTTTCGGCTTATTCGCATGAGGCGTGTAAAGCGGCAATTTGTTCCCTGCTGACCGCTTTGGCGCTCAATGCGACTCGCAAACCGCCCCTTTGCCCGCCTCATGGCCCTTTTCCCCGGGAAAATTTGGAGTACACCCAGGATAGTTCCGATTTTCCTTTTCTGATTTTTTCACTGTTCTATCGAAATCGGGATCGGAATCGCAATCGATTTCGGCCCCGATTTCGATACCGATACCGATAAGACTGAATCATGATAACAATAACCTGATAATTATTCAGCGGGAAATACCGGGTTACTTACCATCTGTTTTGACAAACTTCTGCCTGTGCGATAATCTTTATAAAGAAGTTGAACAGTTTTGTAAAAAGGCGAACAAAAAAGGCAGTCGAAAACTATGGCACAAAACGAGACACAAGGCGGCAAAGGCAGAGACACTTATTTTGTTATTACCTATCGGGAACAGCAGGAAGGAAAGCTCGTAACCCTTAAGGCCAGGGCTGTTACGGATTCATCTCTGGGGCTCAGCTTTATCGCTATTTCCGATTTTGTATTCTCCACCAACGGCCTGGTGGTAAACCCGACGGAAGAAGATCTTAAAAAGCGCTTTGAAAACGTCAAAACCCTGCATTTATCAATCTATACCATAATTTCCATTGAGGAAGTGGGGGCGGAACACGATGGCCTTTCTTTTAAAAAAGACAAGTCCAATCTTGTCGTACTCTCCCCCGAACAACACCAGCCAAGGGACAAGTAAGACCACGGAGCAGCCAATGAAAGAGTCCGGACAAAACCCAGGGCGGGAGCATAGCCGCTCAGATGCCCTCACTGAAAAGGAATCCAAGGATTTTCTCCGGGCATACGGCGTGCCGGTGGTGGAGGAAAAGGTTGCACGCAGTCCTGAAGAGGCGGTTGAGATCGCCCGGGAAACCGGCTTTCCCGTGGTTTTAAAGGGGCTTGGCAAAAACCTGATGCACAAAACAGAAGCAGGGCTGGTACATCTGCACCTTGGAGATGAAAAAGCCGTGCTTACAGCCGCCGAAAAGACCGCCCGCCAGGCGGGAGCGGATCTGGAGGGTTTTTTGATTCAGCCCCATGTCGAAGGAAGGCGCGAGTTTGTGGCCGGGCTTTTTCGTGACCCGGAATACGGGCCTGTTGTTATGTTCGGTCTGGGAGGGATATTTACAGAGGCATTCTCGGATGTAACCTTACGGCTGGCACCTTTGACCCGGGCAGATGCAGAGGAGATGATCGGTGAGATCCGTTCCCGGGTCCTGCTGGACCATTTCAGGGGCGAGGCTGCAGTGGACCGGGATATCCTTGTAAGCGCCCTTCTCGGCATCTCCGGTATCGGTGTTGACAATCCGGATGTAGCGGAAATAGATATCAATCCCCTGCTGGTTACCGGCAAAGGAGAGCCTGTTGCAGTAGATGCCCTGGTGGTCAGGGGCGAGCCGGAGAAAAAAAAAGAATTTCTCCCTCCAGTAGAGCCTTCCATACTCGCAGCGTTGTTTTATCCTCGCTCCGTGGCTTTCGTGGGCGCATCCTCCCGGCTTGGCAAGTGGGGCTATACCCTGCTTACCAACACAATAGGCGGAAAATACCAGGGAGATATCTACCTGGTTAACCCCAGGGGCGGAGAGATCGCAGGCAGGCCTGTGTACAGAAACGTTCTGGAGATTCCCGGGCACGTGGACGTTGCAGTTGTCACCATTCCTGCGGCAAAGGTTCGGGACCTGATTCCTCAGTTTAAGGAAAAAGGGATCTCCTATATGGTGCTGATCGCGGCGGGTTTTTCCGAAACCGGGCCGGAGGGGGCCCACGTCGAAAAAAAGCTCGTGGAGGAGGCCCGCAAAGCAGGCATTTTTTTAATCGGCCCTAATACCATGGGTATCTGCAACCCTCACATAAACTTTCATTGTACGGGTATCCACGTGCGTCCGGCCCCCGGTTCTGTCAGCATGGTTGCCCAATCCGGCAACATGGGAGCGCAACTTCTTGCGTTTGCGGAACTGCAGGACGTAGGTATTCGGGGCTTCTGCGGCTCGGGCAACGAAGCCATGATCACCATCGAAGATTATCTGGACGCATTTGAGGTAGATTCTTTAACCCGTACAGTGATGCTGTACGTGGAAAGCGTGAAAAACGGCCGCAGGTTTTATGAAAGCGCCCGCAGAGTGAGCCGGAAGATGCCGATCGTCCTGTTAAAGGGCGG
>JAIPDT010000153.1 GCA_021737545.1 Desulfobacteraceae bacterium | reverse complement strand
GGAAGTAGATATTAACGTCAATCAATGCAAAGAAAAAAAGCTGACCAACATGCGGGCCTCCGGAAAAGACGATGCAGTGGTTCTGGCCCCGGTAAAACCCATGACCATTGAGCGCGCTGTCAATTTTATCCGCGCCGATGAGCTGGTCGAAATCACCCCGAAATCGATTCGCCTCAGAAAAGCCGTGCTACACTCGCATCAGCGGCGTGATCGTCTGTGCCGCACCGCTTGATTTATCCAAAGGTCTGGGCCCTGATTTTGCAAAAAATTTCATCATCAGCCGCCACATGAACAGATAGCAAAGCCGTTCTATGACTGATTGACAAAGCCGTCCTTTTCGGGTTACTAAAAAATATTAGACCAATACTTTTTTTTAATTTTTTCGCTGAAAGGAACTTGAGCTGTGTGGGAAGTGTTGTTGGTAATAATAATAATTTTGACTTGTTTTGCGCTGATGATGGTTCTGAACCTTTTTATAACCAAACGCGCAATGCGCCAGGTGCTGCGAATACTAAAATATTACGGGGCCACAGATGAGGACGGTGCAAAAACTCCGGCCGAACTTGGTCTCAACCCGCCATCTTTTTTTGAAAGATTCATGAGGTTACGCGATCACAAGCCTAAAACGCTCAAGTTACTGGTCAATTTAGACATCGTTCAAATCACCGAGGACGGCAGGATCTACCTTTCAGAAGAAAAGCTTTACGCCTCGAATATCGTCAGGAAGTGGCCGTCTGTGGTCAAAAACATAAACCGCGGATAGGTTAAAAAAATTCCCGGCCTTAAGCTCGGTTAAGGAGGTAAAAGAATGCAGATTCTCGTGCTCTATTATTCCAGGGGAGGCAACACGAAAAAACGGAAAAAGGACAATGGAAAAGAAATTTGATTTCTTCAACGACCACTCCGAACAATATCTGGAAATGGCCTTATGTTCGGACTATTTTGAAATCCTGGCCGCACCCGACGGCTATGGCAAAAACACAGGAGATTGCAAAGACACCATAGAAGTATTTTTATGCGCAGACAACGGGCAGATCAGCGACATCTCATTTCGAATCGAAGGCTGTATAAACACCAGGGCATGTGCCAACACAATCGGACGAATGGTAAAGGGGGAAAAAATCAGCCGGGCATGGACCATTTTGCCCGAGGATATCACAAACTACCTTCAAACACTTCCGCAGGAATCCCACCATTGCGCGGAGCTTGCCTGCGGCGCTTTGTACAGGGCTCTTGCTGATCTCCAAACAAATATTCGCGATCCGTGGAAAAAGAATTATATTTTCAGATGAAAATAAATTCATTTAAATATCACGGTCGGAAATGCGCAACATAGTTGATACACTTACTGAAGAAATGAAGGACCTGGCAGCGATTACCGATTCGTCGGGAAACCTGCTTTACCTGAATCGTCTGGACGACAGAATACCAGGTTTTAAAAAAGATGATCCCGCCGACGATTATCAATTGTTCCGCGGGACGACAGATAACTGGCCAAAATTTAACAGGGTCATAGTCCACAAAAATACAGAAGGTAAGATAGCCTGTTTTTCGTTTCATCTCCCCCCTGCCCCCGGAAAAAACGGACATAATACAAGGCGGCAGCCGGATGCAGAAAAACTGCGAGCACTTATAGATGCCTCCAAAACCATATTCGAAGCAGACAGCGTTGAAAAGCTTCTGAAACATACACTGGAGTCCGCCTGCCGACTCACCGGGTGTCGGGTTTCAGCATTCTGTGAGATCCCGGAGGTGCCGGGTAATTGTTTTCCAGTCCGCAAATACTGCATTTCGGACAAGCTCCCTGCCGGCCAAGAGGAACCCGCGATCATGCATGCCGCGAATATGCTAAAATACGCCCCGTTTCTGCAGACCATAGAAAACCAGCAGGTGGTCAATTTTCTTGAAACCGCACCTGTAAGCACAACCGAAACTACGAAGCCGGCAGCGGGAAAGAACACTTCTTGTACAATGATTTTTGCACTGGTACCTGGTCGGCACAGCCAAACCCGCGGAGTAATTCTGGCCCGGGATCCTGAAAAAGGCGAATTCAGCGGTGAAGAAGAAGCCCTGATGGGCGAACTGGCATCTTTTGCTTCCCTGGGCCTCGGACATTTTCAATTCCAGCGGCACCATCTGAGCCTGGAAATGGAGCAGATATTTTCCGCACTTGCCGAACCAGTAATTGTCTACGACAAAACTGGTAACCCTGTCATGGCAAATTCCGCCGCAATAAATATGCTGGGATTCGACCCCGTGGGTATACCTCATGAAACGTTTGTTCAAAAAAAGGCATTGCTTTATCCCAATGGCCGCCCGGTACCTTTTAAGCTACTGCCCTGTCAGCGTGCAATTGCCGGGAACAGGATCAGAGGAGAAGTTTATCTTCGTAAGGATGTCAAGGGCACAGAACGTCTCTATGAAATCAACGCAGGTCCCCTTATCCGAAACAACCGGATTGCGGGCGCTGTAACAGTGGCCAGAGACGAAACCGAGCGAAACCGGCTGATGAATCAACTTGAAACCGAACGGACCGCTCTGCAGGCCGTAATAAATAATGCCCCTGAAGCAATAGTAGTGGTTGACTCGGAATGTAGGGTGGTAATGACCAACCCGGCCGCCAAGCGGCTTTATCAACATTCACCCGCATGGAACCAGGGCTGGGATGCCGAGCCCTCGCCCCAGGAAACCCCATATGACCCGGTGGATCTACCTTTGGCCAGATCTGTATTCAAAGGAGAGATGATCGTGGACCATGAACTAACCACTTTGCTTACAGACAGCGCCCCCCGCCATATCCTTGTCAATACCGCTCCTATCCGCAATCCGGACGGAGAGATTACCGGTGCAGTAGGAGTCTTCCATGACATCACCCAGCGCAAACGCGAACGGATCGAACTTCGCCAAGCGCGTGACGAACTGGAAAAACGGGTGGAAGAACGGACTGCGGAACTGCGGAATCTTTCCCACCGCATGTTAGACACCCTGGAATCAGACCGGCAAAAAATAGCAAAGGAACTCCACGACAGCCTGGGGGCAAGCCTTGCGGCCATCAAATTCAGCCTTGAGGAAAAACTGGCTCAGATGCCCCCTGATCCCCCTGATAGAGTAATGTCCTTAGAAGATATTGTCTCTTATTTGACGGGAACCATAAAAGAAACCAAGCGTATCTCTGCCACACTGCGACCGACCATCCTCGATGATCTGGGCCTTCTGGCCACGATCACATGGTTCTGCAGGGAATTCAACGCCTTTTACCATGACATACTGATTATCGAAAGGATCAAAATCCGGGAAGAAGTAATAGAAGAGCCCCTCAAAATTGTCATCTACCGGATTATGCAGGAAGCCATGAACAATGCCGCAAAGCATAGTCAGCCCGAAACAATATGGCTGTATCTGCAAAAAAACGGAGACAGGGTCAAGCTGGAGGTAACAGACGACGGATGTGGATTTGATCCAAAAACACGGCTCAATCCTACCGATCCAATGAGCGGGCACGGAATACAGGGGATGCGGGAACGGGCCAGCGTATGCGGAGGGGAATTTGAAATTCATTCAGCCCCGGGGGCCGGAACAAGAGTGAGCGTAAGTTTCCCTCATCCTTACTGTGCTGAGAAGATTTCTTCGGCTTAGGTGGACTTCTGCACCAACCCCTGCTCAATTGCAAACGAGGTCAGGGCGGCGGCGCTGTGAAGGTTGAGCTTGTTCATGATATTTGCGCGGTGCTTTTCCACTGTCTTGGCACTGATATGCAGCATATCCGCAATTTCCCTGTTCATGTATCCTTCGCCGAGCAGCTTTAAAACCTCCCGCTCCCGCTGGGTGATGGTATCCCATGCGGAACTGGTTTTCATCCGTCTGCGGCCCTCGATATATCCTTCCATTACATTATCTGCAATACCGGGGCTGATATAGGTCCTGCCTTTTAACACGCTATTAATCGCCACCAGCAGTTCCTCCCGACTGGCATCCTTTATGCAGTAGCCGTTGACTCCTGCATTAAAGGCTTCCAGAACATACTGGTCGGATTCATGGATTGTAAGAGCCAGAACAGCGGTTTGCGGGTGCATCCGCTTGACCTCTTTGATCACGCTGATGCCTCCGAGCCGGGGCATGGAAAGGTCAAGCAAAAGCAGATCCGGCGGGTTTTCCCGGACAATATTAATGGCTTCCAGCCCGTCTTCGGCCTCTCCGACCACCTCGAGATCTTTTCTGCTGTCGAGCATGGCCTTGAGGCCTTCGCGAAACAGTTGGTGATCCTCTACAATAACGATCTTTTTGCCTTCCATATTAAATTTATTATAAAAAAAACCGCCGCATGTCAATATAAACAACAAACGGCGGTTTATGAAAAAATCCGCGGGGCGGACGTTGTTCTATGCAGAACGTGAGTATCCGGAAAATTCCTCGAAATCGTGAATTTCGTTTGACAGAAAAACCTTCAGATCGTCCACAATCTGTGTTTGCAACTGCCTGACCCGTTCACGGGACAAGCTCAACCTGTCGCCAAGGGACTGAAGCGTCATGGGCGAATCAGAGTAAATCCGCATATCCAGTATCTCGCATTCCCGATGCGGAATCTTTTTTCGGAATTCGCATACCTTATTGTTTACCAGGCCGTCGATCTCTCTGTCGGAATACTGACTTTCAATTGATTTTTCATCATCGACTCTGAGAAAATCCACCCAGTCGGTATCAGATTCTTCATTTAATGGAGCGTCCAGGGATATATCCCTGTTCTGAAGGCGCTGGTCCATGTCCACAATGTCTTTTTCCTGGACTCCGCACTGTTCGGACAGTTTCCTGGAGTCAGGCTCGATGCCCATGGCGGAAAGCCTGCGGCGTTCCTGCTTTAGTTTGTAAAACAGCTTGCGCTGGCCTTCGGTGGTCACCACTTTTACCATACGCCAGTTGTCCTGCATATATTTAAGGATATAGGCCTTAATCCAGAAAGAGGCATAATAAGAAAACTTGACGTTCCTTTCAGGATCGTATTTTCTGACAGCCTGCATCAATCCGACATTGCCTTCCTGTATCAGATCCAGCAGGTTGCGGTTCCAGAAGCGCTGAAACTTGAGCGCGATCTTGACCACGAGGCGCAGGTTGGAGACCACCAGTTTGTATGCGGCCTCATCGTCATCATGCTCTCTTATCCTGCGAGCCAGCTCCCGTTCTTCTTCCCGGGAAACCAAACCGTGGGACCTGATTTCAGCCATGTATTGCTGGACCGGATCATAATTTTTTCTTCCGGTTCTAAATTTTTGCCCTGCAGCATTCTTTGCTCTAACGGTCTGTTCAATATCCGCATACATGGATTCGGTATCCCCGGTCTTTGCTAAGCCTCCGGAAATATTCATCTGATCTTTTAACATGACAAAACCTCCTCTGTGGTTTGCAAAAAAAATTATGGCCCTTATTTTTATCTTTATCTATATGAAAACTTTTATCGCGGATACATGGGTAATAGACTGTATTTTGAAGTACACAAAAAGGTAGCCGGGGCAGGAAAATACAGTATGGGGTGAACGGAGAGGAGAAGAGCGGAAACACCGATCCCTTGTCTCCGGAAAAAATCTTTTTGTAAATTAAAGGCCTTAAATACAAACCCGAATCAAAAGGAGGATTTTACAATGAAAATGGGCGAACTGTTTCAGACCGGAGACTGGAAGAATGAAAAACATGTACCTGCAATCGACTGCCCGGACAGTGTAAAGGCTGACGAACCTTTTGAAATCACTGTCTCGATCGGAAAAGAAATCGGGCACCCAAATACCACAGAACATCATATCCGCTGGATAAGGGTATATTTCAAGCCCGAGGGCGACAAATTCGCCTATGAAGTAGGGAGTTACGATTTTACCGCCCACGGCGAATGCGCAGAAGGGGCTAACAAGGGACCGGTGTATACCGAGCCAAAGGTTACAACCCGGCTCAAGGTAAACAAGTCCGGCACCCTGCTTGCCACCATTTACTGCAATATCCACGGATTGTGGGAAAACACGGCGCAAATCAAAGTTTCCTGAATTGCGCCCAATCCGTTATAGATTCAGGCATGCCGTTATCAAATCCGTTTGATAGCGGCATGTTATTTTGGTAAGCCTCCAACAAAACTCCAAAAACAAAAAGCCTAAATAAATTTTAACCCTTACACCTCGGGGGGATGGCATGAAAAAATTGGAAATCGTAACATGGGCCTTAACAATAATCTGTACTTTTATACCCCTCAAAGCTACCGCGCAGGACAATGCCGGGATAAGCGCCCAGAGCAGACAATGTCTCGGATGCCACAGAACAGTAACCCCTGGTATTGTTTCGGACTGGGAAAACAGCCGCATGTCGCGGATAACCCCGGCAAAGGCCGCAGAAAAACCGGATCTGCAAAAAAGGGTGTCGTTTCAAAATCTTCCGCAAAACCTGGAAGACATCGTTACGGGGTGTGCTGAATGCCATACTCTGAGGCCGGAAAAACATTCAGACACATTTGATCATGCCGGATCGAAGGTTCATACAGTGGTAACCCCTGACGACTGCGCTGTCTGCCACCCTTTGGAACAAAAAGAATTTTCAAAAAACATTATGTCGGAAGCTCACGGCAATCTTGCCGGCAATCCCGTATACGACGCTATGATTACCGCGACAATCGGGCCTGTTTCATTTTCCGGCACGGAGCTGAAACAGGAGAAGCCTGATGACACTGCACAC
>JAIPDT010000152.1 GCA_021737545.1 Desulfobacteraceae bacterium | reverse complement strand
GGTCCTGCAGCGGGATAGGCCACATCGTGGCGCTTCTGGCCCTGTCAGTACCGCTTGCACATCTGGTCCAGAAAACGCATGCACGGAAGTTCATCCTCGTTTTGTCCGCCCTGTTTATAGGCCTTTTTGCCAACGGGTTGCGGATTTTCCTGATCGGTGTATATGCACTGTTTAACGAAGGCGCCCAATTGCACGGTCCCTACGAGACTTTGTACGTCTCCTTTATTTTCTTTTTCGGATTGTTGGCGCTTGTTCTGATTAGCCGACTTTTGAGCAGGGGGGGGGCAACGGGTCAGGCGGAAGACGAAGAAGCAGGCCCGGCAGAGCCTGTGCATCCGCCAATACTCGATAAAAGGGGATTTGCCCGTAGACAGCGGATTTCTTTTGTTGTGGGAACCAGCATTTTTCTAATCACGCTTGGTTTTGTGCATCTTTATACCCCGAAAGCCGTTGCACTGAACAATTCCTTGGATAGTTTTCCGACCCGTATAGCCGGATTCACCGGAAAAGAGATTGATGAAATGGAGAACAGGCTTAGGCCTTTTCCGGCGGACAACGAGCTTTTGAGGCGCTATAAGAACGGCGATGGCATAAGTGTCGAGCTTTATATCGGCTACTTCGAAATCCAGGACAGAAATAGAAAAGTTATAGATTACCGTCGCGCGTGGATGCACGAGGAAGCAGTCCGGATGGTGCTCGAAAAAGACGGAAGAACTTTGGCAATAAACAAAACCCGTATTCAGGCAGATGGCACTTCACGGGATGTATATTTCTGGTATCAAATAGGCGGAAGAACCATAACAAGTCAATACACCGGAAAGATTGTCACTTTCTTGAATGGTCTTTTTAAAAGAAGAACCAATGCAGCAGTAGTCGTCATTTCCACCCAAAATGAGGAAGCGGAGGTATCTTCTCTGGTAGGGAAGCTATTTGAAACGACGAAGACATACCTATAATGAATGCAACGTATATGCCTGATATTCGCATCATTGATCGCGCAGACTACGACGATTGGGATAATCATATTTTGTTGAACGAACAGGGCGGGCCTTACTTGACAACGGCTTGGAAGGATGCAGTGGAAAGCGGTTATGGCCACAAGGCGGTTTACCTGGCCGCATATAAAGCCAATACTATTGTAGGCGCACTCCCCCTGATTCGCATCAAGCCGCCGCTGGGTAAAGGCTGCCTGGTGTCACTACCGTTCTGCGACTATGGCGGAATATTGGCAGACAATAATGATAATGCTGAAGCACTACTATCCAGTGCGCTCGGCCTTGCCAAAGAAATGCATGCGACGCTTGAAATCAGGACCCCCGAACCCTGCCCCTCGATTGAGAAGAACTCAGAATTTCTTAACGCTACAAATAAATGCCGGATGATCCTGGCACTTCCAGAGGATTCGGAACGATTATGGTCTAGCTTCAAGTCCAAATTGCGAAGCCAGGTAAAAAGGGCGGTTAAGGACGGCCTTTATGTCCGGCTTGGCAGGCAGGAGCTTTTGGATGATTTTTACCGGGTTTTTTCCCGTAACATGCGGGATCTGGGCTCACCTGCACATTCCGGCAAATGGATGAAAAAAGTTTTTTACGCTTTCGGTGAAAATGCAAAGGCCGGGGTCGTGTATAAAGACAATTTTCCAATCGCCGTCGGTATTATACTGATGCATAAAAATACTGCCACGATTCCCTGGGCCTCGACACTGAAGGAATACAACCGACTGAGCCCCAACATGCTGCTCTATTGGTCTTTTTTGGAGTACGCGGCCGACCAGGGATACCAATTATTTGATTTCGGTCGGTCGACACCGGGGGAGGGAACGTATGCTTTCAAAAAACAATGGGGCGCTCTCCCTGTCCCCCTTTCCTGGTACAGGCACAGCGAGAAACTGAATAATCATAGAGACGCCGGAACAGACAACAGCCCCTTGCGGAAGACTGCAGAAAAACTCTGGCAGCGGCTTCCTCTTTTAGTAGCAAATAATGTGGGACCGCACTTGAGAAAATATATCGACAGATGATGCCTTATGCAATGCCACCCGCGGAAACAAAACTGTCCATTCGGGCACTCGCTGGAGGGTATTTTGGGAGCCGCAATGATTTTTCCGAGAGGCTAAGTGCTTTTCTCGGCACGCCAACATGTGTTCTTGCCGACAGCGCAAGATCTCTATTGTACTTGGTCTTTTGTCACTTGCGCGCAAAGGCGGGCTCGGGGAAAAAAGAAGTCCTCATCCCCGGCTACACCTGTTATTCCGTACCCGCAGCGGTTGTAAAAGCCGGTCTCAAAGTAGCTCTCTATGACATGGATCCACTGACTTTCCAGCCTGACATGCAGGATCTGGAGAAAAAGATCAACAATGGCACCGTGGCCATAGTCGGGCAGCACCTTCTTGGGATTCGATCCGATATCGCTGGTTTAACGGAAATAGCCCATAAATACAAAACAGTCTGCATTGAAGATTCAGCCCAACGGTTTGAAGCCCCCCTGAGCCCCAGAAAACAGGCAACACTTGCGGATTTTACGGTTTTCAGTTTCGGCCGGGGAAAGCCCCTGCCCCTTGGCAGCGGCGGCGCCCTTATTGCCTCAAATTCTGAAGACCTGGCATTTATAGCCGGGGAAATGGAAACATACCCGGAAAAAGCTGGGAAATATCTTATGCCGGGCATCGTTCGGGTTTTTTCCCATCCCCGCTTTTACTGGGTGCTGGAAAAGCTTCCATTGGGGCTTGGGCGTACCATATATGATCCAAGTTTTGCCGTGTCAAATATGCCCCGTCTGTATCAGCGCATAGGCAGCCGGGGCATCGCTGAACTCGATAAGCTAAACAAGCACCGGGCTGCCATTGGAAATATATATAGCGCCCATTTTTCAGATAAAGGGGGTTCGCATTTTAATATATCCGATTTGCCCCTTGTCCGCTATCCGCTCCTGGTGAAAAACAGGAAGCCACTATCACAGCTTACCAAGTACGGCGTCCGGCAGCTCTACCCCCTTGCCCTGTGCGACCTGCCGCCGCTGCAGGATAGCCTGGCGACCTCGAGAGAAAGGAGTCCAGGGGCACGTGAAATCGCTGCCAGGCTGATTACTTTGCCAACCCACTTATCAGTGAACAAATACACCGCTTCCCATATCCTTGAGAAAATCAGCAAGGCGGATGTGATATAAGGAGTTAATCGTATGGCTCTGACCCGGCGACTGATGCTTAAAATGGCTCTTGCAGGGGGTGTTATGCTGGCAATATTCCCGTGGATGCGAGCCAAATGGCTTCCTGCGGGTAATGGGGAGTCTAAGCCGCCTCTCGACAAATACGCAGAGAATTATAAGCTCATAGGTGCAGACGCTGACGGTGTGTCGCGGGTCTATTTGGCAAAAAACGGCGCGCCTGAGCAGAATATTCGCAAAGCTATAGAAATGATGGGCGGCATTGAAAAATTTATCGGGCCGAATGACATCGTTGTTCTCAAACCCAACGCCCAGTGGTGGAACCAGGGGATGACCAATACGGATGCCATGAAAGGCTTCATTGACATGGTCCTTGCGATTCCAGGGTTTTCAGGCGAGGTCATAATTGCTGAAAATCACCAGTACCAGGAAGCTAACTCGCGCGGCTGGAGCACGGACCAAAGAAATGGGAAATATAATCTAAATGAACTGGTAGCGCACTACGAGGCAATAGAACAGAAAAATGTAACAAAGTACCACTGGCGTGCTGCGGGGAAATATTCTGTTCGCCTTCAGGGGGATGCCCAGGGTGATAGCAGGGTCAGAGGCCCAGAAGACGGTGACGGCTACGTATGGATGAAGGATTGCTACTACCTGTCGCCTGCAGGCAAGAAATGTCTCATGACCTATCCGGTTTTTACCTCCAAGTATAGTGGAATCACCATCGATTTGAAAAATGGTGCATGGAGAAATGGCCGTTACTTAAATGAAAAAAATGTCCGTTTCATTAATTTTTCAGCAATAAACTATCATAGTTGGTACTCTGGTGTAACAGCCTCTGTGAAGAATCTCATGGGTGTTGTGGACATGACCTGCGGTTTTCCGGGAGATGAGCCTAAAGGAACCTATAATACCCATCATATCGGGGTGAGCAGGCAAATTCTATGGACCCGGAAAAGAGGGGTATGGCGGCTTGGAAGCCTTGTGGACAGGTTCAGGGATTTGTGTTACCGCAGTTTCCATCACACCGGAGGCGTTCTTGGGCATTTCATAAGGACTGTGAGAACGCCTGATGTAAACATCATTACCGCTGATTGGGTCGGCTGGGGGTCTCGAACGGATACTGAAAAGTCTCTTCATCCAAGGGCAATTTTAATCAGCCGCGATCCTGTTGCCCTTGATTATGTGGCGGCCAGGGATATTCTATGCCCCAATACGCCTCCTGATGTGGCCACAAACAAATACGATTTATATTATCGTGAATTGAATAATCCGGATATATATAACGGCCCGTTTCGAAAATTTTTAGCGGAAACACAAAGTCAAGGTGTCGGCAACCTGAATGCCAATGATATACGCATTGTCTCCCACGATGCCGATGAGAGCAACAAGAGGGGCGATATTGGTGCAGCTTGAAAAAATACCCGGTCATAATGCATTTAGCATGAAGCTTGAGATGGTTGATTCCGTGGAGAGGGATACATGGGACGCTTCAGTTGCGTCTCTGGGCGGGACAATTTTCCACATGAGCATTTGGGCCGACTATATAAGAGCGCGCAATCCTGTGGCTGTTCCGCAGTTTTTCAAGCTTTTCCGGTCGGATGGTTCTCTTGCGGGCTGTGCTTTGGGTTTTAGGGAATCGTCTCATCATATAATAATGCGTCCTCTTACAAAGTCTCTTTGGTTCGATTCTGCACCCCTGACTGTTTATGATGATGGTGATGCAAAACATGCATTTATCAGGCTGATTTATAAACATGCAAAGCGGCATGGTTACGTCAATCTTTCTATAGGTAGCTTTGCGTCAGAATCCGGCGACAAGATAATGGAAAAACTATGTTTTGACGTTACCAGACGATTGGAATTCTTGATTCAGCTTGATCCCCCGGAGGATTCCTTATGGGCGGCTTTGGGAGGTAAAAGAAGGAACTCGGTTAAAAGAGCGCTTAAAAGGAATGTCGTAATAGAGCCTCTAGATGGGGAACGAGGCCTGAAAGAACTTCGAAAACTTCAAAATGAATCGGCAGATCGCATATTAGAAAGGGGAGGGCCACATTTGTCGGCTGGTAAACAAAAAGGTAGTGATCCATTGAATGTTTTGCAGAGTGCCGGGGTGGCCCAGGTACTCGGTGCGAAAGTAAATGGCGATATAGTCAGTGCGGGCTTTTTTTTGTATGCAAACAAATACGTTTACTATATGAGTTCAGGCCATAACGGGATGGGGCTTAAGGCAAATGCCCCCTCCCTGCTTCTATGGGAGGGCATTCGGCACTATAGGAAGAGAGGGGCTATCTTTTTTAATTTGGGTGGTTGCTCAGCAGATGCGGTAACAAAAGATTCTTCTGAACACGGGGTTTATGTTTTTAAAAGGGAATTCAATGGGAAAAAGATGGAATGCACAAGTGGCATCAAGATACTCAATAAACGACGCTATAACATATCGAATCAATTGCGTTCTTTTTTAGAAAAGCCATTTTCCTGATAAGCAGTGATAATAACGCTTTTTTATCGTAAACAGGTATGAAAATTTTTACAGGCTCATTTTTATCAGGGAAATTGGCAAAAGCAAGCCAATATGCCTACCAGCTTCCTTGGTGTGTCCCCCCTTGGGGCTATAGAGAATTCAGAACAACTGTTTTTTCGTGCTTGACAAGCAAGATAATAAAAGGCCCTTCCCCGGCTCTTTTTGCGAAAAGAATAAAAGATTTTCTTGGTATGAATTATGCCATTCCTGTCAACAGAGGGAGAACCGCGATAGAGGTGGCTCTACGTGCAATGGGGATTGAAAAAAACAGTGAGGTCATCTTCCCCTCCTATGTATGCCATGCTGTGCTTGAAGCTGTAAACGCGGTTGGGGCCAAGCCGAGATTTGCGGATATTGGACCGGATCTTCACGTTACGGCACAAACGATTGCTGAGGCAATAACGGAGAAAACCAAGTGTGTCATTGTTCCTCATCTCTTCGGAGGGGCTGCCCCCATAGATGAGATAGAGGATCTATTGAAAAATAATGGAGTCAGGCTGATAGATGATGCCGCCCAATCGTTTGGGGCCAAATGCAATGGCAAACCTGTCGGTACGTTCGGGGACTTTGGTATTATCAGTTGCGGAGCGGGCAAAACTCTATTCGGTGCAGCAGGCGGTGTACTGGTCACCAATGATCCGGAACTATATGACAAAGCCGGCTCTGTGCTGCTGCCAGAAGAACGAGCAGCAACCGTTTTTAAGCGGGTGTTATCTTTTTGGGTATGGCGCCGTTTCCGCCGATATACCTTGTTAATTCAAATGATTCTCAAACGGATTATTGGTTATAAGTCAATCGAACCTGCTCACCAATCTTGCCGCATGTCAAATCTTGACGGGGAAATTGGATTGATTCAACTGCAAAATCTTCATTCAAACAAGGAAAATAGAAAGCACAATGCGCAGTTTCTCTTGACACACCTGCCGTCTTTGTTTTCTTACGGATTTAGAGTTCCAAATCATGATATGTTAACGAAGTTGGTATTCATTTTGCCCGAGGAAGGGCCTAGTGTCCATGATTTTATTACCAATCTTTCCA
>JAIPDT010000151.1 GCA_021737545.1 Desulfobacteraceae bacterium | reverse complement strand
GTGCGCATGGAGATGATATGGCGCCATGCCCTGAGATTGCCGGTCACCATTATGGTTGTGCCTATGCCGACGGGAGCCAGGCGCCGAAACATGGATGTAAGCATTTTCTTGCTGGAAAAGTCGTCAATATCCGCGATGCCGAAGATATCTGCCAGCTCTTTCTGGGCGTTTTCAAGAAAATCAATAACTTCCCGGAATTTTTCTTCTGCTTTGGGGTTCTCCTTTGCCGAATCCGGAATCCAGACAGGCAGATCATCGAGACGAACGTATCTCAGGCTTTCCTGGCTGTAGGCCATGCCGGCACGATGCCGGACAAGTTCGTGGGTAAATACCCTGGATACGTTTCTGCAGATAAAGGTTGCATTTACGTGTTCCAGGACAGAGCCGTGCCCACTTTTTAAAACATTGGCGATATATCTGTCATTGCCGCGGCGCACATTGGTGACGTTAGGGTTGGAGGCCTCGGGTTTTTCGGGATCGTATGGCTGCCAGCTTCTGTAGCACATACGGCCTGCAGCCTCGATCAGGTTTTCTCCGTCTGAAACTCTGTTGTCCGCCCGCCAGTCAGGATCGCCGATGTCTTTTAAGTAGGCTTTTAACCCTTCCGGCACCAGCATGGTTTTTGCCACCAGGTAAACTTGTGGCTGGTCGATCTGACGCATAATAGCCTCCTGTTATTAGTAATCAGGTTTTTTTGACGGTTTTTTGGAAAACCAGGTTTTGATGACTGCGTGCACCAGAGTGGCAAGGGGGATGGCCAGAAAAAGGCCCCATAAGCCCCAAATACCGCCGAATACGAGTATTGCGACTATAATGGCTATAGGGTGCAGGTTGACTACGCCGGATAACAGCAGTGGCACCAGTATGTTGCCGTCAATGATCTGGATGACCCCGTATGCTATAATCGTGTAAGTAAATTCATGGCTGATGCCCCATTGGAAGAATGCCAGCAGCACTACAGGAATGGTCATCACCGTGGCTCCTATATACGGAATCAAGACCGAAAGCCCTATAAATAAAGAAATCAGCATGGCAAAGTTTAAATCCAGCAGGGAGAAGGTGATATAGCTTACAACCCATACAATGATTATCTCCCAAATTTTGCCCCGTATAAAGTTTCCGACCTGTTCGTTGACCTCGCGCCAGACCTCTTCGGTTAGTTCAAGATTTTTCGGAAGCAGGGTTTGAAACCATCTGAGAATACGGCTCTTGTCCTTTAAGAAAAAAAGTACCAGCAGCGGAACAAGCACAAGATAGATCAGCAGGGTTATCAGGTTTTTAACAGAGGCAACTGAAAACATCACTACGTTTTGGCCAATGCTGGTTAGCTCTGTTTTAAGAAAACCTATTACCTGCCGTATCTGTTCTTCGGAAACAAGCTCCGGGTAGCGTTCAGGCAGCTGCATTAGCTGTTTTTGTCCGTTTGATATCAGGGCTGGCAGTTCCTGGATCAATTGAGCGATCTGGCGGGAAAGCAGCGGGAGCAGGCCGATAACAAGTGCAAGCAGGCATATCATAAATATAGTGAAAGTAATGGCCACGGATATACTCCGTGGAATTCGTATGCTTTCGAGTCTTGCGACCACCCCTTCAAGCAGGTAAGCGATAATCAAGCCCACAAAGACCGGCTGCAGCATTTCCCCGAGCAAAAGTACCCCCACCAATCCGCCCAGAAGGATAACCCACAGAATTATCACCTGGGGGTCGGCAAAGCGGTGGTTAAACCAGTCCCGCATCATCTGTAACATGGAATCAGCCTCATCAGAATTTTGTAAATCAGCGGCGTATATTCCGCTTGATCAGATTCCCAACTTGGATAAAAAGATGCAGATATCGTTTACAGTGTCCACAAGCCTGGAATGGGAGGACTGAAATTCCCGGACCGATTCGTACAAACCTTCAAGAGAGGTTTCCAGCAGATTCTGATTGACCTCATCCCTGGTGGCTTCATGAGCGGAGGCCTTGGTGAATTTTTTAATGCTTTCGGCCTTTTCCAGGTCGGTTTCGGCCAGGGTGCTGACTTCCTCGTTCAAGCGGTTGAGCAGGTCGTAATATTCCTGCTTTTTGTCATTCGGGATGTTGTCGGATGTCTTGATTTTTTCTTCCAGCTTTGCCAGTGTGTGTTTTAACATTGTCATTCCTTGGTTCGGTTATATTTGTACAACAGGCCCGGATTCGATTTTCGGATCTTTTAAAATACTATCTCAATCTGTTTTTTAAGACAAGATCGTTTTTTGGGCAAATCACGGCGGCAAGATCCGGAGGGCCGGTTTTGAGAAATCCTCCCTTTTTGCTGCGGGTTTCTATGCTTGATATGTTGATCGGAGAATAGCTCATGGCGGATATCAAAGAACTGATCCGTCTGTTAAAAGAACTGGAAAAGGATTTTGTTAGCTGTACCAGGTGCGGCATGTGCCAGGCGGTATGCCCTTTGTACGGGCAAACCGGCAGGGAAACAGACGTTGCCAGGGGTAAAATTGTGCTCGTTGAAAACCTGGCAAAGGAAATCCTTGATGATCCGGGCGCTGTCAAACATCGCCTGGACCGTTGTCTTTTGTGCGGGTCGTGCGAGGCTGTCTGTCCGGCCGGGGTGCCTCTTTTGAAAGTTTTTTTAAAAGCTCGTGCCTTGATTACCGGCTACCGGGGCCTGTCTTCGTTGAAAAAGGCTGTATTCAGGGGCTTTCTTTCAAACCCGAACCGTTTTGATGCGCTTATGAAATGGACTGCCCGGATACAGGGGCCGTTTTCAAAAAATGCAAGTCAAATCCCTGGCTCGTCATGCGCGAGATTCATGTCGCCTATCATCGGGAGCCGTCATTTTGTCCCGATTGCCTCGGAAGCATGGCACAAAAAAGCCAGCAGATCGTTTGCAGATTCGCAAAACGGCAAAAGGATAAGGGCGGTATTCTATCCCGGCTGCCTGGTGGATAAAGTTCTAACCAGGGTCGCAGATGCGGCTATGAAGATGTTTGATTATCATGGGGTGGATGTTTATGTAGCCTCGCAGGTGCCGTGCTGTGGCATACCGGCGCTTTCAGCGGGGGATCAAAGCACCTTTGAAAGTCTGATAAAGCATAATATTAATGTGCTGTCCTCTCTGAACTATGACTTTATCGTCACCCCGTGTGCAACCTGTGCGGCCACCATCCGCAAAATCTGGCCGGCCATGAGCGGAAATCTTGCATACGATCTGCGGGAGAAGATTCTTGCAATATCCGAAAAGACCAGGGAAATCAACGAGTTCATGGTCGACACCCTGTGTGTAAAGGCTGCGAAAGAGCCTGTGTCCCCATGTGCGAAAACAGTTACGTACCACGATCCCTGCCATCTGAAAAAATCACTGGGCATTGAAAATCAGCCCCGCACGGTTCTTGCGGCGACGGGAAATGTACGCCTCGCGGAAATGCGTGATTCCGACCAATGCTGCGGCATGGGCGGGAGCTTCAACCTGGAGCACTATGAACTGTCCCAAAAAATAGGGCGGAAAAAGCTTCAGGCCATCCTGGAAACCGGGGCGGACGAAGTGGCCACCGGATGTCCAGCCTGCATGCTCCAGATCATAGACCTTCTGTCCCGTGCAGGGTATTCAATGGCTGTCAAACACCCTGTGGAGGTCTATGCGGAAGCATTGACGCCTTAATAAAGTACTTTTTTGGCGTAGCAACCGGACTCAACAGGGCAAACGGTGCCAGTTTCGTAAAAAGTCAATTTTTAGATGGCAAAGTAAAAAGTTCAGGATCAAGGCGCGCAAATATCGAGGAATGCAGCGTACTTAATCGTACGTGAAATTCCGAAGATATGCAGCGCAACGCAGATATTGGACTTTTTACGAAGCCATCAAACGGTGACAAGAAAAAATGCCTGTGGAGGCTTTTGTTGAAAATTTTTCCTTGGCTAAAGAAAAATATTGGGATAAAGGGAAAGATCAACATTTCATGAATCCGGAGGAGGAAACATTGAGGTTTGAATCACTTTTAAAGAATAAGCCGACTGCAGATCAGATCATTGACCTCCGGTCGGCTCTTGAGTTTTTGGCAAATCAGTCGGATCAGTTGATTCCATGCACTGAGCCCATAGATGCGGATGCGGAATTGATGGGGGTATACAAGCTCGTAGGGGCGGGCCCTGCTGCTCAGCCGCCCACCCAAAGGGGTCCGGCCGTTTTGTTCGAAAATGTAAAAGGTTATGATGTGCCAGTGGTTGTAGGTATATTCGGCAGGCGCGAGCGGGTGGCCATGATGCTTAATACTACTCGCGATCGTCTTCCCTTCCTGCTTTTGGATGCGCTTAATCAACCGATCAACCCGGTCCAGTATAAAGGTGCCCAGGCGGCACCTTGTCAGGAAGTTGTCCACAGCGATGAATTTGATGTGAGGAAAATGCTGCCGGCTCCTACCAACACGGAAGTTGACGGTGCTCCCTATTTTGGTATGGGACTTTTGTGCGCTCAGGACCCTGAAACCGGAGTGGAAGATGTAACCATTCATCGAATGGGGGTCCAGGATTTTGATAAAATTACAATCTGGTTTACGCCGGGCCGTCACATTGACGCCTTTCGCGCCAAGGCTGAAAAACAGGGGAAACCATTGCCGGTGTCCATCAACATGGGTCTTGATCCGGCCATTTATCTATCCGCCTGTTTTGAACCCCCCACAACTCCTTTGGGATTTGATGAGCTTTCTATTGCCGGTGCCCTGCGAGGACGCCCCGTGGAGATGGTGGACTGCGTATCAGTCCAGGCCAGAGCGCTGGCAAGAGCTGAAATCGTTTTGGAAGGGGAGCTGCTGCCGGAGGTCCGCATGGCAGAGGATATCAATTCAAAAACCGGCTATGCCATGCCTGAATTTCCCGGATATATGGGAGGGGCAAAAGAAGCGTTACCTGTTATGAAAGTCACTGCTATTACTCACAGGAAAGATCCAATCTTGCAAACGACCATGGGTACAGGTCTGGAACATTGCAATCTTGCCGGAATCCCAACCGAAGCCAGCATTCTTAAGATGGTTGAAAACAGTATGCCGGGCAAATGCCTCAATGTTTATGCACATCCGGCGGGAGGCGGAAAACTGTTGATAGTTATGCAGTTTAAAAAAAGCGTGGCAACCGATGAAGGTTGTCAGCGCCAAGCGGCCCTGCTCGCCTTTGCCGCATACAGTGAACTAAAAAATGTGATTTTGGTAGACGAGGACGTGGATATCTATAGTTCAGAGGATGTAATGTGGGCCATGACTACCCGCTTCCAGGGAGATACAAGCATCGTGCCAGTTCCGGGGGTCAGGTGTCATCCTTTGGATCCATCTCAAGTACCAGCCTATAGCCCCTCTATTCAGGAAGCAGGTGTATCTTGTAAGACTATCTTTGATTGCACCGTCCCTTTTAAACTTAAAAAACAATTCAAACGCGCTTCTTTCAAGGATGTGGATTTAAAACAATTTTTGCCCGATTTTAAATATTAGAGTCTCAACTTTCAGGGAAGCTAAATTATCTTAAACTCTCCGATATTAAATCAAATTTATTTTTAACAAGGCCAAAAAGCTTGACAAATTCCCATGTGACGTGGATGTGGAGATCCCGCCCCAAGCTATCCATATTTTATAGTCCTTTTGCAGTACCTCGACTTTTTATGAAACCATCATATTTGTACTTTTAAAGTAATTATTAGTTATTATTGGTTTGAATTCTTTAAAACCTGGACAATTAACTTCTAATATTGACAAAAAATTATTAATTCTTTAAAAGAATACAGATAATAATAAATTGCTGTAAACTCAAACTTTGCAGCGCGGGGGCAATATGGCAATCAACCAGTTAAAAGGAGAGGTTATGATGTCTTCACTAAAATTTTATTTGAGTTTTTTTCTTGTTTTTTTTCTAATATTTCCAGCGTTTGCCCTCGGACAGAGCCTGATGATGGCTACCACCACCAGTACAGACAATACCGGGCTTCTGGATGAGCTGGCCCCGAAATTCAAGCAGGACACCGGCATCACGTTGAAATGGACGGCTGTGGGAACGGGCAAGGCCCTGGAGATTGGCCGCAACTGCGATGTTGATGTGCTTATGGTGCACGCGCCGGCCGCGGAAAAGGAATTTGTCAATAATGGTTACGGCGTGGACAGAACACAGATAATGTACAATGATTTTATAATCATCGGACCTGAAGATGATCCGGCCGGGATTAAAGGCATGTCGGTTAAAGAGGCCATGCAGAAGATGGCCGACGAAAAATCCCTTTTTGTCAGCAGGGGGGATGATTCCGGGACAAACAAGAAGGAGCTTTCCCTATGGGATAATGCGGACGTAAACCTGCCTGATAAGGCAGAATGGTATCTGGCTGTAGGCCAGGGGATGATGAGCACCATCCGCGTGGCTGTCGAACGGGGAGGCTACACTCTGGCGGACCGGGGGACTTATATCAAGTATGCCCACAACCAGGGCGGCGACCCGTCATTGAAGATCATGGTCGAAGGAGACCCCGTGCTTTTCAACCAGTACAGCGCAATTGCCGTGAATCCCGAGAGATGCAAAAATGTCCATTACGAGTTGGCTGAAAAATTCATAGACTGGATAACATCCAAAAAGATTCAAAGCTTCACAGGCAATTACAAACTGCTCGGAAAACAGCTTTTTACCCCAAACGCGGGCGAGTAAGCAGCATATTTACAAATTAACTAGATCGTTTTTTTGGCCTCCATGGTTTGAAGATGGAAACATATACGGTAGCCATCAGCACCAAGACCTGAAGGAGGCCAAAAATAAAATTCATCCTTT
>JAIPDT010000018.1 GCA_021737545.1 Desulfobacteraceae bacterium | reverse complement strand
CGCAGGATTGCTTTTTGACAAAGCCTGACGGACCTGATCCGCCTCCAGGCCGATATCATCTGCAAGAGGTTCAATCAAGGGTGTATCAATAAATCCCGGCTCCTATTCCCCGGGCGGCACCGGTAACAATTGCTGTTTTATTTTCCAATCGAGACACTTGATTCAGCCTTTTATCTTTTATTATTCATAACTAGTAATATTTAGCAAATCAGCATAGGCGCCTATTGCAACATTGGTAAGCTTTCCAAAATCATTGGACTCATAGCCGAACAGCTTGCCAGTAGTCTTCATCTGATCGGTATCAATAAGGACCACTCCGAGAGTGGGAACTATTTTTTCACGCCATACAAAAAAATACAGATTGTCTTCGATTTTGTAGTAATGACAGCGATCAGTATCAGCCAGGCCCTTTTCTATTCCCGACAGGCAATGCCAGGTATAGAACTTGTGATTTAAGTATATATGCTCATATGCCTCTGTTTTGCTGTATACGTATCTCACACGCTTTCCAACCAACTCGGAGGTTGCAGGATGCCGCTTTGTATCCGGGCTAAAATCCTGGTTTATAGACCCGGCCAGAAAACGCGCTTTCACTCCGGTAAGACTTATTCCTTCATTTACGCGGGTAAACAGATCCTTGCGGCTTTCTTCCCGGGTTGGCAGCCTTCCCTCGAGATAAGTGGCTGCATTGCTGTTAAAGTCAAGTACAATAGTTACAGATGTTGCTCCCTGGCTGTGTTTTACATAATCGAAAAAATAAATGCCGTTTCTAAGTGATGTGGCGCGATAAAGTTCGCTATCACCGTCACTGCCTGCCTGTCCGCTTATATCGTGCCATTCCAGGTGCTGATTATCCTGAAAAACGTACCTGCAGACAGATCCGTCTTCGAAGTAAAGTGTTATTGTTTTACCGGCCAGCTCGTTGCTGTGAGGCAACAGGTTCTCACTTATTCCTTCAGCCAGGTCTCCTACCTGGATCCATTCATTATCTCCAGACATTCTGTCCAATCCTCATCATCTTTTTTTATAGTTGAAGATTCCGCCTACACCCCTTATTCCGACCCAAAACCTCCGAACACCTAACACTTAACACTTAACACTGCCCCTAAAAGGCCAGGCCGGGCAGCCAGGTGGCGATCGCCGGGAATATCATCACCAGCACCAAAACAAGAAGCTGTATAAGCACAAACGGGGGCACTGCATACCATATATCTTTTGTTTTCACTTCTGCCGGGGCCACCCCCCGCATCATGATCAAGGCCCAGCCGAAAGGCGGTGTAAGGTAGGCCACCTGCATGTTCAGGATAAACAATATCGAAAACCATATGATGTCAAAACCCAGCAACTGTGAAATGGGAATCATGATCGGCGCGCATATAGTTACAACAGCATAATCATCCATGAACATGCCGAAAATTAACAACACCAGTTGCATGGCAAGAAGCACGACATAGCGGCTGACCTCCAGCCCATCGATTAAATTCATAATCATGGTCTGAGCCCCGGCGCTTGTATAGAATACTCCGAAAAGCGTAGCAGGAATAAGTATCCAAAGGGCCATGCCGGTAATTTTAAGAGTCTCCTGGCAGGTGTCTTGTATTACCTGCCAGGTTAGCTTTCTATAAATCGCGCAAATTACCATTGCACCCATAGCCCCGACACCCGCTGCTTCGGTCGGAGTTGCCATGCCCAGAAAAATGGATCCCAGAACCAGCACAACCAACATGGCAGGCAGGAATATCTCCAGTAACGCCCGAAAACGCATCCCCCATGTAACTGTTTCGGAAATTTTAGGCATTTCCTTGGGATTCAGCCACCCCAAGATAAGAATATAGCATACGTAGAGTCCTGCAAGTATAACCCCGGGCAGTATCCCTCCTATAAACAACTTGCCTATAGACACGCGTGCTATATAAGCAAAAATAATCATGATGATCGCGGGCGGAATGATTTCACCCAGCACCCCTCCTGCCATAACAGAGCCCAAAGCAATTCGTTTGCTGTAATTGCGTTTAAGCATCGCAGGAACTGCCACCAGACCCATGGTAAGTATTCCCGGGCCGAAACCGCCGCACATTGCCAGAGCAACGCATACCGCGACTGAAACAATAGCAAGACCTCCCCTGACCCCGGATAACCAGTAATTCAAACCGCTGTACATTCTTTCTGATATGCCCGACTGAACCAGGAAATTTCCCATTATCAGAAACAGGGGTATTGTCATCAGCGTGGGACTGGTAATCTGCTGATAAGTCGTAGTTGCCACTGTATAGAGCATAGCAGGCCCGTTGACTACCAGGGTCAGGAAAACCGTAATTCCGCCTAATGCGAAAGTAACAGGGATCCCGAGGGCTAACAGCGACAAAAGACCGCCGAACAAAACAAACGTTACCAACTCGGTACTCATAATATCAGATTCCTGTATAATCTGAGTAAAATAGAATTAAAAACTACCCATTTCTTCTTGTATAAACCGCGATACAACCAAGAATAAACAAAGCCGTACCGATTGGGATAAACATTTTAAGTGGATAAAGCGGCAGTTTAAGTACACCGTGGGCTGTTTCACCGCTCTGCCAGGCATCAATACCCATAACGGTGCTTTTCCAAAGCAGGCTGCCTAAAAAACAAAAAGCCGCCAGGATCGTAAATCCACGAACGGCTAACTTAACGGCAGAGGGAAAACGATCATAAAGCATTTCTATATTGATATGCGAGTTCTTTATCAATGCATAACTACCCGCTACCATTACATAAAAGCCAAAAACCTGCTTATTAATCAGCCACACCCAATTGGTAGGAGCGTTGAACACATAGCGCGAAATCACCTCATAGGTAACCGCAGCCATTATAAAAAGCATGGCTAAGCTGAAGGCATTGCCTATCACTTCAATAAATCGTTTTATTAAGTCCAGAACTTTGTTCATAGCATTAATTCCCCAAACCCGGCGGGGCGGGCACGCCGCCCCGCCTGCTGCTTATTTAATAGAGGATTTTATTTAAATCTTACTCGAAGTCTTCCCGCCATTCTCGAATCAATTCAATCGCTTTAGCACTTGCCGGACCCTGCTGGGCAAGTTCATCCCAAATCTCGTGAGCCCCTTCTGCATATTTTTCTCGGCAGGACTCGGACAGCATAATTTCTTTTACTTCACCCTTTTCAACCAGGTCGCGCACAGTTTCCATCTCCTTTTTATATCCTTCCACTGTAGCGTCCCAATAGTCTTCTCCTGCCTTCTCCAGAGCTGTTTGAAGTTCATCCGGCAAAGACTGCCATTTTTTCAAATTCACAAGTATATGTCCGGTAGCATGATGGCACTCCATACCTCTTATCCAGTATGGAGCAACTTCATGCCAATTAAAACCGGTTACGCAACTGACATCCCATTCAGCAGCATCCACCGTCCCCAATTTCAGGGCGGCGTAAGCTTCCGTGGGAGAAACTTCAGCACCTCTCATGCCGACTTTGGAATGGTAGGTCCTGTTGATGCCGTCTGCCTTAATTTTCATACCTTCAAGATCTTTACATGTTTTCACGGGTTCAGTAGACAATACAAACGGAACCGGACCAAAAGTGCATATATCGAGCATGTAAAGGCCCTGTTTTGCATATTCTTTACGGAGAATTTCAATAAAGCCTTCTTCCATAAAAAAATCCCTTATTACTTCGGCCTTGCCCTCAAAAGTTTCGGCTTCACTGTCAGGAATGCGGAAAGCCAGGGGGAGATTGAATTCAACGTTTCCAACGGGCACGATTCCTGCCCACATGCCCCCCATACCCTGGAGCATGTCCACAACACCATGCTTTGTAGCCCCGAATAATTGACCTCCCGGGACAAGTTCGGGTTCAGAATAAACCTCTATCTTCAATTGCCCGTTACTATGCTTTGCAGCGGATTCGGCAAACACATCCAGAAGGTTGGCTGACAAATCACCTTCAGGAAACAAAGACTGGATCTTGAGTTTGTAGACTTTGTCCGCAGCACCTGCTTTCTCGACCTGAAGGCCCGTAGCCGCCAGGGCAAAAACCGCCATTGCCACAATTAAAGTCATGATAGACTTGTTTGCTCTTTTCATGTCTTCTCCCTCCATTGAATTTTGATTGTTAAAATTCCAGTAATGTAAACCTGTTTTTCTTCTGCACCTCCCGTTTTGATTTCTTTTGAGTTTCCTGTCATAGCTAAATCATTTTAGCTGTTTCCAAAAAAATATCTGCAGCTTTCATGGCATGTTCGCGCGTTAGTACTAAAGGCGGCATGAACCTGAAGACATTTCCGAATCTGCCGCAGGGCACCATAACCATTCCCCGGCCGAGAACCCCGATAATAAGTTTTTCCATATCTTCTTTACCGAGGGGTTCGCGCGTTGCCTTGTCCTTAACCATCTCGATTCCTATCATCAGGCCCCTTCCGCGCACATCTCCGATTATGCGGGTGTCCTGCGCCCCTTTTAAAAGATGACTTTTGATTTCTTCCCCTAGTTCGGAAGCCCGATTTATCAGGGCCCTGTCGTTTTCCGTAAGGATCTCTATATTGGTCATGCAGGCCACGGCAAGAGCTGCGTTGCCGGCAAAGGTATTGGGCTGCGAATTGTCTTCTATCTTTTCTGCCAGATCTTTCCGGATGGTCAATCCGGCCATGGGAATATCGCCTCCCATGCCTTTGCCCCAGGTAATCATGTCGGGCTCGACCCCGGTATGCTCGATGCACCACATTTTGCCTGTGCGCCCGGCACCGGACTGAACTTCGTCGGACACATACAAAGCACCATGTTTTTCGCAGGCCTGCTTTACGATCTTAAAATACTCCGGCGGCGGTGCAACATAGCCGCCTTCTCCCTGCTCGGCTTCCACGAACACCGCGCCCACATCATCGGCTCCGGTATACGGCGTATTAAGGACATAATCAACGTACTTGGCGCACTGCAGATCGCAGGAAGGATACTCCATTCCAAAGGGGCATCGGTAGCAATACGGATAGGGAAGGTGGATCACGCCGGGAATAAAAGGTCCGTAACCTCGCCGGTATTGATCTCCGGTGGTCAGGGAATTGCCGCCGCACCACACACCATGATAGGCTCCGTGATAAGCTGCCATCTGCGTTCTCCCGGTAATACTGCGGATAAATTTTATGGCCGTTTCCACGGCCCCGGAGCCGCCCTGGGTAAAATAAGTAATGCAGTTGTTTTTTAATCCCCCCGGCATGACATCCGCAATTTTCTTAGCCAATTCGGTGCGGCGTACATTCGAGATATCGCTTGCATGCATCAGGTTGTCCATCTGAGCCTTCATGGCCTCAACAACCCGCGGATGGCAGCGCCCCACAGAGTTAACCGCCACGCCGGCGGTAATATCAATGTATATGTTTCCGTCAGGGTCCTTTATCGTAGCCCCCTTGCCCTCTGCAAAAACAAGCGGGAACCTGCCTCCGCCCCTGGCCATGGATTCGTTTTCAAAGGAGTCCTGTAGATAAGCCTGGGTTTTGGGACCCGGCACACTGTCGGTAATCATTTTGGGGGCTTCAGGGTATGAAAGCCCGGCCAGTTCTTTTTCGTCTATCATAATTTTCTGCTCCTTTCCCATGTAATTTCTTAGTATTTATGGACCTTGTCCAACTCTTCGTCCGGCACATCAAAGGTGGAAGTGCCCGGCAAAAGAGGTTCTTTTTTGAAAAATTCCGGCAATCGATCATCTTTTAAGGTAAAACCTGTGGCATGGTTGAATTTCCGCTCCTCTTCGAGCACAAAGGCGCCAAGTCGCATAAAATAATCATCATCCAATGTCTCGTTTAAAACCGCACTTACACAGTCTTTCAAATGTGTCTGCAACTCCGGCATATCCAGGGCTGGCAGTGAGGCAAAAAGACACAGACCCAAGGTATCTATAGCGGCAAAATAACGCTGGAGAAATTGGGACACTTGCCCCTGGCCTGAGGCAGAAGCCGGATCATAGTCCGGGTTGGCAGGGCTTGGCAATGCGTTGCCGCAGGTGTGGTCCGCACCCATAGTTGATGTGGCGTAGGTAACCCCTGTTCCTTTAAGCCCCCTTGGATCATAGCCGGACAAGGACTGCCCCTTGACGTGAGGAATGCGCGCGACGCCAAGCTTCTCGCCGGTGAACCTGCATCCGTTCCCGATCATCCGACCCTTTTCAGTTCCTTTTGATATTTCCATTATCATTGACAGTGCTTTATTTGCTTCACCCCACTCAATCATTCCCGCTTCCATGCACATGGCGATGGCTTCGCCCACATCCATCGTATCAACGCCTGCGTCGTTGCAGGCGACGTTCATTCTGGCTATAGCATCAATATCGTCAATCATGCAGTTGGAACCCATCAACGCAATTGTTTCATACTCCAGGCCTGAGACAATGACCTCACCATTTAGGTCGGTAAAGACATTGGAACAGTTCATTACACAGCCTTTCATGCAGCTGTGACCGCTTTTGGCATTCGGCCGCTGTTTAATCATCTCCGCAATGTGTTCGCCTGATATTTTACCTGCCGAGTCAAAACGCCCCTGTGAAAAATTCCTGGTGGCTATGGCCCCCATTTCATTTATCAGGCCCACGAGCATCGGAGTGCCGAATTGTTTGAAACCGTCAGCCAAGGGGTGGGAAGCAATACCCTTGGTAAATGCCTTAATCGAATCCTTGAAAAGTGCGTTGTCCTTGACCCTGACATTTTCTCCTTCAGCATCATCTATGACTACTGCCTTGACATTTTTGCTTCCCATAACCGCCCCAAGTCCGCCCCTGGCTGCAACTCTCGGGAAAAAATCAGGGGAAGTAACTGATACGCCGGCCGCCATTAGCTGCATTTCCCCTGCCTGGCCGATAGAAATAATGCTAACGTCATCCCCATATTGCTTGCGATATGCTTCTATGCAATCCAGGTTGCCTATCATTGAGAGGTCGGAGGCTTTATTAAAATTAACCCCGTTTTTATCAATTTGCATATAAATCAGTTCGCTTGCACAACCCTCGAGAACTATTGCAGCTATCCCCAGGCGAGCAAGCTTGTGGGCAGCGCTGCCTCCGGCATTAGCTTCCTTGATGGTACCTGTAAGCGGACTTTTAGCGCCAATAGACAAGCGCCCGCTGTTTGGCACAGCAGTGCCGGCCAGTATCCCGGGAGCTATTACCAGTTTGTTTAACTCTCCCAGCGAGGAACTTCCTGCAGGCACTTCATTGGCGATTATACTCGATGTAAGACCTCGCCCCCCGATATTCGCATACGAGTTCTCCAGTGCGGAGATTTCATAGCTTTTTTCTTTGAGATTGACTCTGACCAGCTTATTCATTTATCCTCTTTTCTTACAGATTCAGCGGAAATTCCAACTTTTTACCCAGGCAAGTAAAATTGACTGAATCCACTTCAACTTTGACAGCCTCGTAAAAAGCTTGTTATGCCGCCGCGACGGTATTTTTACGTTAAAGGAAGCCCTGCGGTCGGGGTCAGTTTTTTTTTGCTCCTGAGCATTTTGAGAATAAGCGGGTACATTTGGCTGCGTAAAAGATTTCTCATTTTTTGAGGGCATTAGCCCGAGTTTGAGAAATTTGGCAGACAAATTTAACCGCGCTCAAAATGATCACGGAACGAAGAAATCGACTTTTTACAAAACCATCGACTTCGGGGCGCAGTACTTCATAGCTACCTATGCAATAAACATACCATCAAAGTTAACTCGCTATGCAACACTTGGATTTCAGGAAACATTTTCCTTAATAGCCCGATATTGAAGTATAAAATCAGAAAAGAAGGATAAAAAAATCAGTGGACGGTAACTTACGTTTAGAATAAACCGCCTGTTGTTATAATGAAAAGGTCTTTGAAATGTGTCAAAACCGCACATAAAGAGGCAAAATCAGCGTAATGTCACGGAAAATAAAGAAATATAATACTTGTGTCATTTTTGACACAATATGTGACTATATTAACCCAAAGAAATGTAGCCCACATCAACCGCGGAACTGCCTCCGTCTGCTACAAGGGTTGTGCCAGTTATAAACGAAGAGTCGTCAGAGCAGAGAAATTCAGCACATTTGGCTATTTCTTCCGGGCTTGCCATTCTTTTTAACGGCAGGTACCTGGTAGCATGCTCAATGGCCTCTTCCTTGCTTATCTGCTTGGCCGCCCCGTAGTTTTCCATCTCTTCTTCGCTCATTGGTGTCAATACCCACCCGGGGCACAGGGCGTTGGCGCGAATATGGGGCCCGTAATCAACAGCAATGGAGCGGGTCAAACCGATAAGGGCGGTTTTGCCCGCGATATATCCGGCCATATGCCCTGGAGCAAATAAGGCTCCAAGGGATGCTACATTAACGATTGCACCTCCGGCGGAGCGCTTCTTCATCTCGGGTATACAAGCCCGGTTGATCAGCATGACGCCGTTTAAATTCACGTCCATGATCTTATCCCATTGCTGTTTTTCAACCTCTGTTACACTGCCCTCCACCATAATACCTGCAGAAGCTACCAGACAGTCAAGGCCTCCATAAGCTTCAACCGTTTGTTTTACAGCTTTTTCGCAATCCTCTTGAACGGATGTGTCACCCTGTGCGGCTATCCCGCCGATCTCGTCTGCTATGCTCCGAAGCGGCTCAATTCTTCTTCCCATAACCGCCACAGACGCACCGGACTGTGAAAAAAGCCTCGCACATGCCTCGCCAATGCCGGTTCCTCCGCCGGTAATAAGCACTTTTTTTTCTTCCATACGCCTTGACATCTTATTCTCCTTGTTCAGGATAATGACCGCTTAAAGCAAATACAACCAACAAAAAGGGCTTATCAACCCGCTTATGTACAAAAGGGCAATGGGGCAGGCCCCTGGGTATAAAAATAACGGTAGTTTTATCAAATACGTGAGTTTCATCTCCTATCTGGAACTCAATCTCTCCGCCCAGATCACGGGGATTTTCAGGATCGGTACCGATAAAGCAAAGGACTTCATCAAAATCATGGGAATGGGTCCACTCTACCGGATCGGGATCCGGTACTTCAAAACGCCACCCTATATCTACCACGACAGGGGAGCCTTCAACAATGGTATTGTCCAGCCAGATCTCATCCGGGAAGGTCACGCCCTTGACGTTATCAACAGGGTGATAATCCACGCAAACCACCTTGGGTTCACTGACAATATATTTATCGTACTTGCCCATTTAATCTCTCCTTTTCATTCCAGACCGGCGTCGTATACAACATTGCCCTCGACTATCGTCATCAATGTATTGATCTCTGTTATCCGATGGGGATCAATTTCCAGGATGTCCTGGTCAAGTACGCAGAAATCCGCAAGCTTACCCGCTTCTATCGAACCTTTGATTTTTTCCTGATGATTCTGCCATGCCCCTTCAATTGTATACATACGTATGGCATCCTCGATGGTAATTCGCTCCTGCGGTCCACTTACACGACCGTCCGCCATGGACTCCCTCAACACTGCGGATTCCATTCCCTTTTTCCAATCAGGCACGGTCACAGGCGCATCGCTGCTTGCACTCACATGTGCCCCTGCTTTAATTAATGAGTTTAACGGAAATTGTCTTGAAGCCCTTTCTTCTCCAACCAGTTCTGCCATATAATGAGCAAGAACAGATTTAAGCTCCGGCTGAACACAGATACCGATTCTGTTTTCAGCCATTTTTTCCGCGTATTCACCGGTTATAAAATCTCCATGAATAATATAATGCCGCAGGTCCTTCGGCTTTGCGGTTTCAGCTTTTATAAAAGCATCTGTACAGGTTTCACTGGCCCTGTCGCCCGTGGCATGAATTCCGAGCTGGAATCCAAGCTTATGAGAGTATTCAATGATACTTAATAATTCTTTTAGACGATCATCCTCGTTGTCACCGGGAAGCGCCAGGCTTCCTACACCTCCGCCCACATATTCCTCATTCATCCAGGCTGTCTTAAAAGGCGGGGCCCCGTCGGCAAACACTTTCAAGCCGGCAAGCCTCAGCCATTGGTTGCCGAAACCCGTTGTTATTCCGAGGCAGGGTATAGTTTCCTTGAAATCCTTAAACGAACAAGCTCCATATTCTCCACAAAGATACAAAAAATTTACCCGCACGGTCAGCCTGGATTCATTGTAAAGATCATTATAAGCACTTATGCACTCGGCATCCATAAGCCCTCCCTGGTAGGCGGCACCTCCCGGGCCGAGCGCGGGATCGGTTATGCTGGTTATTCCCTGACTGTTTAAATCCTTCATTGCGGATAGAATGGCTTCTTTTTTTTCTTCCCTGGTGTATGGCGTCATAACGCGCATTACAAGACCTATTGCCGCAAAATCTTTTAATATTCCGGTCGACTCTCCCGTAGTCTGATCTTTTTCTACTTCCCCGCCGGGAGGGGATACGGTATCCTTGGTAATTGAAGCAAGTTCGAGCGCCCTGCTGTTCTGCCAGGTAGTATGAACAGAAAAATCGCTCAAACAAACCGGATTATCTGGCGCTGCTGAATCCAGGTCATGTTTCGTGGGATGCCGTTTGGGATCTTTCACACATTCATCCAAATATCTTTCATCCCACCCGAATCCCCGTATCCATTCTCCGTTTTGCACTGTCTTTGCCTTTTCCCTTACAGCCTCCACTATATCCTTGATTGATTTCACATTAGGAAAACTGACATCAAGAGCAAGAGGAGGCTTCATGCCTCCGTAAAGCACCGAATGAATATGGGCGTCGTTAATTCCCGGCAAAACGGTTTTTCCCTTTAAATCAATTATTGAGGCATTTTTTCCTGTTAAAGCCTTGATTTCCTCATTGGTGCCCACAGCCGCTATTTTCCCTTGCTTCACTGCAATTGCCCGAGCTATTGAGAACTCATCATCTACGGTTACGACCTTACCGTTTATCAGTGCCATGTCAGCAAACATTTGATCCGGAAGTGTTTTATTTGATGCCACCTTTTTCCTCCTTTTTTATCCCGTCGCCTATAGAACAACCTTATATAATCAAAAACCAAGGAATTATTATCTAATCCTCTCAATTCGAAAAACAACCGGCCTTAGCCCGTCCGTGCAGCAGGATATTGTTGCGCCCTCTTCGGCCATCCATGGATACGAACCGCCGAAAAGAATATGTGCAATATCCCTTTGGATATCCGCATATGCCCATGAGCAGAACCCCTGGGGGACATTTTCCCAGCTTTCTGGATGAGACCGGTCTTTGGACAGATCCACAAAAAACTCCTGTCCGAGTTCGAATCTATGGCATTCAGGAGTTAACAGGTCATGATTGATCTTTGCAGGTGGGTTGCCTCCGAACACCTCGTTACAGTTCATTTTTTTAACGACTGTTATTTTCACCTTCGGCATTTTCACCCTCCTATTAATTTATCGCTACCCCAAAAAAACAGGTATTCTTATTGCCCCAGATAGGCTCTTTTTACGTGCTCGCTCTTTTTTAACTCCCCGGCAAAGCCGCTTAAAACTATTTTTCCGGTCTCGATTGCATATCCTCTTTGAGCAAGGCTTAAGGCAAGATTCGCGTTCTGTTCAACCAAAAGCACGCTGGTCCCGCTTTTATGAATATTGTAGATCACCCTTCCTATCTCGGTTACCATCTTGGGAGAAAGGCCGGTTGATGGCTCATCTAAAAGCAAAAGCGTGGGTCTGGCCATCAAGGCCATTGCAATGGCAAGCATCTGCTGCTCTCCTCCGCTTAATGTAGAAGCTCTTTGGGCGCTTCTTTCCTTTAAAACAGGAAAAGAATCATAGATCCGATCCAGATCTTCTTTAATTCCCTGCTTGTCATTTCTTAAAAAACCGCTGATCCTTATATTCTCAGAAACCGACATGTGGGGAAACAAAGCCCGTCCCTCCGGCACCTGGCTAATTCCTCTTTTCACGATATCCTGGGGCAGAAGATTGTCAATCCTTTGGCCCCTGAACAGAATCTCTCCGCTATGCGGGCTCTTAAGCCCTGAAATGGCCCGTAAGGCAGTTGTTTTACCGGCCCCGTTATTGCCGATAAGAGTTATTATCTCGCCTTCCTCCATTTCGAGCGAAATGCCTTTAAGTATTTCGGCACCTTCATAGCGAACCACCAGATTTTTAACTTGAAACAACATCCTGCTCCGTTCCGAGATAAGCTTCAATTACCCTTTCATCCGCAGTTACTTCACTGGGAGTTCCCTCGGCAATCTTTACGCCGTAATCAAGAACCGCAGCTCTGTCGCATAACCCGATCACTGCCTTCATGTTATGTTCTACCACTACGATGGTAACACCCATATTATCCCTTAACTTATTGATAGTTTCCATCATAAAAGAGGTTTCTTCTGCATTCATGCCTGTCAAAGGCTCGTCGAGAAGATACAAATCCGGATTGGTGGCCATGGCAATTGCCAATCCAAGTGAGCGCTGATCACCGTGAGGCAGATTAACCGCCATCATGCCCGGCCTGTCCGACAATCTTACGAAATCCAGCAATTCCATGGCCTTGTTTTCCAGATCTTGTTCTTTTTTTCTGGTACCCGGAGAAAAGGGCATCAGGGCGTCCTTGATACCAAGGTTGGAATTTAAGTGAAGCCCCGTTAAAACGTTTTCCAGAACCGTAAAACTGTCAAACAACACATCACGCTGAAAAACCCGTGCAATTCCCAAGCCCGCCCTCTTATAAGGCGATAATCCGCTGATATCATGGCCTTTAAAAAAAATTTTACCGCCTGTCATTGAAAGCGATCCGTCGATCATGTTCAGTGTTGTTGATTTCCCGGCACCGTTAGGGCCTATCAGTCCGAATATCTCGCCCTTATCAACATCAAAATGCAAATCAGAAACAGCTTTTAAGCCCCCGAATCGCTTGTTCATACCCTGGACCTGCAACAGTTTCAAAGATTTACTCCTTGTCATCCAATAATAATGGCGGCCTATCTTAAAACACCACTTACATATTTTTTACCAATTGACTTCAGACGTACGGGCAGCCCGGCGATTCCTTCGGGTAAAAGCAAAACGAAAATAATCGCCACAGCCCCCACCAGCATGGGCCGAAGATTGTCCAACGGACGGGCGAATTCCATTAGGAGCATAATGGCAATAGTACCGATTATCGGCCCGGAAAATTTGGATTTTCCTCCGATTACCATGTATATAACAAGGTTTAATGTAGTCATCACCCCGAACCTGCCTGTGGCACCGGCCGACAACAGCCCCTGATAGTGGGCAAACAAGCCTCCGGCAAGGCCTGCGAAAAAACATGCGATGGTAAAGTTTAGCACCTTGTATTTCATGACGTTTATACCGACGGAAAGGGCCAGATTATCTGCATCTTTAATGGCAATCCATTTTCTGCTCAAATGTGATTTTTCAATTATGTACATTATAAACAGGCAAACCAGCACGATTGTAAGTGCCAGGTAATAATAATTATTCATGGAACTGAAATTGATTTCTCCGATTCCGGGAAGGGTTAAAGGATTGGGGCTCGGAATCCCGGTAAGTCCGTATTGACCTCCTGTGACAGGTTTCCAGCTATAGGCGATCAAACGCAAAATCTCGGTTGTCATCAAAGTTAGTATACTAAAATATATCCCCTTTAATTTCATGAAAGGATAGCCTACGGCCATTGCAATAAAAGCGCTTGCCACTCCTCCCAGAATCAGGCCGGCCCAAAAGGAAAGTCCAAGCTCCATGACAACAAGGGCAGAGACATAAGCCCCTATAAGCGTAAAGCCCACCTGCCCCAGCGAAACTTCATCCAGGATAAAAATGGTTCTAAGGCTGCTGGTAAGCAGTATGTTAATCACGATCATGATAAGAACGGAAGACCAGTAAGGATTGCCCAAGAAAGGTGCAATCGCAAAAGAAAATACTATTAAAAGCAATACGCCGAAAATTGACAGGAGCCTTTTACTATCCATGACCGAATAACCCCTGGGGTTTTACAAGTAATATAAGAACAACAATAACAAGAGGAGCAATTGATGTGACTACAGGCCCGAAAAAAACCGGGATTATTCCATCCATCAGGCCCAGAAAAATCCCTGCGACAATTGCTCCGGAAAGACTGCCCATTCCGCCGATCACGATAATTATCAGGCCCTTTACAAGAGGAAGCGTACCCATCGTAGGAGTTAACATCCAAATGGAACCCGCGATTGCTCCTCCTGCTGCAGCCAGTGCACAACCGATCATCATGGCCATAGGAGAAATCAGGTCAGGATTAATCCCCCGCAGTCTTGCGCCTTCAGGATTCTGGGCGCAGGCAAACATTGCCTGACCGTATCTTGTCATTTTAAGGAAAAGATATAGCGCAACAGACATTGCAGCAGCGATTAACATGGCCACAAAACGGTCTTTGGGAACCGCAACCCCAAAAAAGACAAGCGAACCGCTGGCCAGTTTGGGAACAGTCCTTTCAAACAGCCCGAACTGTGCAACTGCGTAACTTCGCAAAATAAGGGTCAGGGCTATGGCTACTGTAATAACCGAAAGGAAATCCCCCTTGCACGGTCGGAATATCCCGCGCTCGAGCACCAATCCGATTAAACCCATAGCCCCCATACTTATTAGGATTGCAATATAAAGGCTGATTCCCAAAGAGGAGGTTAAATAATACACAAGATAAGCCCCTATCATGTAGATCTCGCCGTGGGCCAACTGCAGAATCCCCATTATGCTGAGAATCAGGGTCAGGCCCAGCGCGACCAGAATATAGAGCCCACCCATTGCAAGGCCATTTGCAATAGCCTGCAATACAAATGACAGGGATGTTTCCAAATTCCATGCTCCTTTATAGCTGGTTATGCCGCCCTAAAAATAATATGCTGGTTTCCATTCTTATTCACACCTGGCCGGAAACATTTCCGTGGAAGCTATCTCGCCGTCTACCACATGGGTAACAGGAATCGGCCGCATCAAAACATGATTAACACCGAATCTTTCTTTTCCTCCCATACAGGCCGGACCGTGGCAGGTTTCAAGATCGCCGCGTTCAGTTAAACTCTCAAATGCATCCATCACTTTTTTCGGATCCAGGCTTTGGGCTTCTTCTATCGCCTGGGCCAGCACCCAGAGCGCGTCATAACCCTGAACCCCGTCTGTAACAAACCTCTCCCCATATTTCTCTTCCCACCTGTTTATTACCTCCTCGATATGCTCGTTGGTCTCAACGGTATTAATGGAATTGATTATGAGCTTGTCGCATATATCTCTTCCGACTACATTGAAGAATACTCCCGGAGCCAGCGGCGAATTGGAAACAAAAGGTCCATTGAACCCCAATTGACGTGCTGCCTGCAATTGATACTGGGCCTGTCCCGACACCATCGCGAATATAACATCCGGCTTTGACTTTAAAACCTTGGTCATCACAGGGACAAAATCAGTTGTCCCCCATTGGAATTTTTCCACATGTACGATATCGAATTTCCGCTCGGCGGTTTGTTCCCGAAATCTTTTAATCATGGGCTCATACCCGATATCAGGGGCTACTATCGCCAGCTTCCCGGCTTCGGGATAATGTTCTTTCAGGTATTTCAAATCCACCACGTGAGTGTCATCATAGTTAATATTTAGCCTTACCTGCATGGGTTTATCCGGTGAAACGTCTGCGGGATGTCCCGGAATATTTGCATTGGTTGCGCCATAAAAAACTCCTGCCTTTTCGCAAACACTGTTAGTAGCCTGTATAACCGGCTCCAACAGTCCACCAAGGACAAACTTCACTCCCTCCCTGTGAACAAGTTTGAGGGCGGCAGACCTTGCAGCGTCAGCGCTTCCCTGGGCGTCTTCGTCCAGGACTTCAAATACATACTGTTTTCCATTTATTGTAATACCACCCTGGTCCTTTAGCACGTCCGCGTAAATCTCAAACCCCCTGTTCCATGCCATGCCGGGAACTGCCAGCGGTCCTGATTGCGGCATCAATGATCCGATTTTAATGGTTTCAGCCGCCCGGGCACGATCGGGAGATGATATTGAAGTCAATGCCAAAAAGCCCGCCAGAACTACCATTACAACAACGATCTGACTTATGGATTTTCTTTTCATAATCGCCCCTCCTTAAAGATATTTTTTGCAAATGCAGATAAACAATCTGCAATCCGATTAAGCAATATGCATGCCATCGTGGCAACAAGCTTGCAATCCGATTTACTCAACGGTGGTAAATGTTTTTGCAATAATTTTCCATGCGCCCTCTTTATCCCTGATAAGGTGAAAATGATCTTCAATGCCGGCGTTTCCGAAAAAGCCGGTTTCGTACAATATTACACTGGCTATGCTTCCGGTTATGTTAATATTTATAATATAGGCTTTATATGGATCATTTTTCTCAAACATCGAGGGGCGGGACTCCAAATCCTCAAAAAATGGTTCCGGTCCGCCGATTAAAAGTCGATCTCCCAAATATCCCGACATTTTGGCATTTTCATGAAACACGCTTTTCAGCAAACCAACATCCGCCTTAAATGAGCCATCGATATATTTGTTGATAACCGACTTTACGCTTTCAAGTTCTCCATAATTATTCATTGTTGCCCCCAAAAACGAGTTTTATTTGTTTACCGACCACGGACTCTCCAATGCTTTTCTATTTTAATACCCTCGTGCCTTATTGGTGTAAACCAGGGAAAAATAAGGGGTAAAACCCCTTGTTATCCTGCCTGTTTTTTCCTGTTATACGTTTAGAAACAACCGGACATTAGCTGGTAAATGAACTGATTCGCCTTACTATTAGCTTGACAACAGAAGGAAATTTTTTATAGTTTTAAAATAAATCCATGATTGAAAAGATAAACGTTGTTTACAAAAACAGCGTTTAAGGGTATATTAATTTATTTTCTAAAATCAATGGATTATAAAAAGATGGCGCACTCTGCTTATCATAAACTGAAACAAAAATACGAGGAACTCATAAATCGATCCTTCTCACATGAACCTTTGCCAAGTAATATAAGGCAATGGGAAAGAATGATCGATTCAGGCGCCCTTGATAAACTGCCTGCAGGCATCGCGCTTCTTGACCGCTGTTTCTGCCTTAGGAATTACAATAAAACCTATGAATACTACATGTTAAAGCACTCGCCCTCGCCACCCCAAAAAAATAAGGGACAATGTATCTTTAAATATATGCCAGGGCTTGAAAAGACCGGATCTTTCGCCTTAAAGGCGGCCAGGGACCTGAATATAACCAAAATCGAATTGGGGCGCGAGATAAACCTTTTGCTGAATGGCGGGAAAGTCCACACTATATGGGATGCATTTTTAAGCCCTCTTACCCGGGATGATAAGGAAAAGAGCATCGGCGTTGTGCTTTTCTGTCTTGACCAGACGACAGGCGATGAATCATTTCAAGATGTCAACAGCGAACATCAGCAGCAAATAAACGAACTCAAAACAGTCATCAGGGTACTAAACGATCTACGGATCGAAGATCAAATTAGTATGGAAAATAAAGTATATCATAATACAAAAAGCATTCTGATCCATTTGATCGAAAGATTGGAAAACAGGAGCTTGGACAGTGTGCAACAAGTTCTGGTCCAAATGATAAAATCAAACTTGAACAATATCACTTCCGGTTTTTCAAGCTATCTGAACGATCCCGCCTATGATCTTACTCCCAGGGAAATACTTATTTCGGATATGATTCGGGAGGGAAGAACCACCAAAGAAATTGCTGAAATTCTTTGCATATCCACAACAACGGTTGAGTTTCACAGAAGAAATATCAGGAAAAAACTCGGTCTGACCTGCAAATCCGATAATCTGCATACTTTTCTGCTTTCGATTTCATAATCGTTAATATTTCTGCTACTTTTTGACCGGATACCAGCACTACATCAAATCAAACGCTTTCATCTTGCGAAACAGGGTTTTGCGAGAGATTCCCAGCTCCTGTGCGGTTCTTGTCTTATTCCATCTGGCCTTTTCAAGGCCTGCAAGAATAATCTTCTTTTCGTAAGTCGCCACAGCCTCATGTAGATTGGCACCTTCGGCTGGTATTGCTGAAGTTTCGCCGGATTCGGGCGACGGCTGAACCTCGCTCTCCTGATTTTGAGCGGGCTTGAAAAAATTGAGGTTGCGCAGGGCGAGATATCGCTTGATCACATTTTGCAGTTCCCTTACATTGCCCGGCCATTGGTGTTTCTTTAGCCTTTCCCATTCTTTGCGGGACAAGGTGAAAAGATCGTCATCAGGGCTGTATAATTTTAGAAAATGGTTGGCCAGCATGAAAATATCATCCCCCCTTTCCCTTAGAGGCGGAAGGTGGATTGGAATCACATGAATCCGGAAAAAAAAGTCCTGCCTCATTTCACCGCTGCTGACAAGCTGCTCGAGATTTCTATTGGATGCGGCGATTATCCTTACATCCGGCCTTACAATTCTTCGGCTTCCAAGCGGCGAAAAACCGCCTCCGTCTATGGCTCGCAGCAACTTGACCTGCAATCTGGGATCAAGGTCGCCTATTTCATCCAGAAAAAGAACTCCTTTGTCAGCAGCCTCCAGATAACCTGTTTTTTCCGAGGAAGCTCCTGTAAAAGCACCCTTGCTTGCCCCGAAAAACTCGCTTTCAGCGAGGTTCTCCGGAATTGCGGCGCAATTTACTGCCACAAAGGGACCGTCTTTTCGATTGCTTTCCCTGTGTATTGCCTGGGCCACGAGATCCTTGCCTGTGCCGGACTCGCCCAGAATAAAGACGTTATCATCCGAGGTGGCAGCCTTTACGATCATTTCGTAAACATCCTGCATGGCTTGGCAATTTCCTATTATATCCTTGAACTTGTAACGATCCCTGATTGTTGAGCGCAACAGCTGATTCTCTTTTTTCAGGCGTTTTTCCATCTGTTTATAGATGGTAAAATCTGCCATAAACCCTTCTATGCATACAGCATCACCATTCTGACCAGACAGAATCTCGGTCTTGTTGAAAAGCCACTTGTCTTTATCGTCCTCTGTTAATATCCGGAATTCACAGTGAAATGGCTTTTTTTCACTCAATGCACCAGCAGCCTGATCCACGACATTCTTTACATCATCAGGATGTATCAATCGCCTGAATTCATGAACTCCGCGATTGATAAAAACCGAGGATTCATAGCCGAAGATCTGGCGGCAGCCCTCGCTTACAAATTCAACCTTCCAGTCTCGGTCCCTCTGGACAATTCGATAGGCCATGCCAGGCAGATTGCTCATCAGGGTGGAAAGCCTGCGCTCGCTTTCCTGAAGTTTGATCTCCGCGTTCTTGATTTGAGTGACATCACGGATGGATTCAATAGCCCCTGTAATCTCGTTATCACTGTTAAGTATCGGGGCTGCTGTAATCCAAACATAGCCTCCATGACCGCCGTGCATGTGAGGCATGTACCGGGTGCAAAAAAAGATGCTCCCATACCGGGTAATACCGGATTCCTTAAGCCTTGCCCTTTCATCATCAGAAACAGGGCTCTCTATGTAATCAGCATGCATATTTAATACGGTTTCAACCAGTACGGGCTGTGAGGAATCATAAATGCATTTGATAAGATCATGATACGGCCGGTCAACAGCCTTGTCTTCTGCGACGCCGCTTATAGCGACCATGGCTCTGTTCCAGGCGATTATGGAATGGTTTTTATCAACCACATAAGTAGGATCAGGCAAAAAATCAATTATATCATGGAGTTGTTTTTGAGAGGACTGAAGCTCTATCGTTCGCTGCTGCACCAGGTTTTCGAGATGCTTACGATATTTCTCCAGCTTTTCTTCAATACGGCGTTTTTCGGTAATATCCCGGGCTATCCCCTCTACTGCAACCACTTCACCATCCTTGTCGAAAATGGGAGCCTCGATTACAATAAAGCGCCGGCAAACCCCGTTTTTCTGGCAGATTTCCAGCTCATAAGGGGGCTGGCGGATTCCGACGGCGCTGAGTTTTGTATTCCGGTCTGCCTCCTTATTGATCGGATTATCTGACCAGAGTTCTTCCACATGCTTGCCGATATACTCTTCGGGCTGATAACCGAGAATGTTGGCATAAGAAGGGCTTACATACGTAAACCGGCAATTTGTGTCATGGCGGTAAAACAGGAACTCTTCCTTCATGATCTCCATCATCCGGTGGAAGCGGTCTTCACTTTCTTTTAACGCCGCTATTGTTTCGGCGTTACCCGCCAACTCCTTCTCAAGCTCATGCACATAGCTCTTTAAATCCATTTCGGTTATCTCGGGATTCATTGGTTTTTCACCCCTTCTACCTGATTCTTCCCAAAAAACATTCAGAGCAAAACAATAATCAGCTTTCCGAAAACACGGCAAAAACGGCGGTTAAGTTCTTTCTGCCTGAAAAAAACCTCCTTGCTCAGGCAGTATTTTCTACCGATAAACAAGGAGGATTTCTTTCTATAGATGAAACCGGCCGGATTTACCTTTCATTCCAGGGAGGAGCCAATTCCAGATTCTGTGTTGCAAGATCAAAAGGATAAACCACCTCCTGCCTTCCGTTCATCCATTGGAAGCCGGGGGCGGGAAATACGCCTACGCCCCCTTCATCGTAATCGATTTCCCCCATAACAGTATCAAATTTATTCTCTATAACAGCTTTACGCACCTCCTCAGAATCAAGTGTGCCGGCATCTTCTATGGCCTGCCATAAAATCTGAGCCAGGGCATAATAGGATCCAATGGAAACAGAATGTTTGTTGAAGTCTTCGAAATAGCGCTTGCCAAGTTCGGATGCACCCTCATATGGATAATCCTCAGACCAGAAGCCGTCGCAGGTAATATACTGAGCATCTTTGCCCAATGCATTCCAGAATTCGGCAACCCATCCGCCTTTTATAGTGTGCAGAAACTTGTAATTCAAGTTATTTCCTTTTGCCTGCCGAACAAAAGTTGTAATCTGGGAGGTGTCACCAAAAATAATAAGCCCTTCAATTCCTTTCTGCTTGGCCTTTAGAATTTGGGAGGTGTAATCCTTGGATTCCGTGGATATTGTTTCTTCGTAGTCAAAACTATATCCAAACTCCTTTGCCTGTCCTTTTATGACCTTTCCCAGGCTTCTGCCGTCAAAGGTATTTTCCATTAAAAGGCCCATTTTTTGTGGCCTTTTGCTCTTATCTGCTGAATCGAGCAGCTTAAATGGTACCGAGGCCATATCAGGCATTCTGAAAAAGAAAACTGTCGACCATTGAAAATTATGTTCTTTCCATACAGGGATAAAACAAGAGGTTGCATGATAATACGTGCGGTATTTGTCCGCTGCTATACAGCCCGGGATAACGCCGAACGGGGCTGTAAAGCCGCTTAAAATCAAGTCCACATCCCTCTGCTTGACCAAGCGTTCCACTGCTGCTGTCGCTTTTCCGGGATCCGACTCATCATCGAGCACGATAAGCTTAACCGGCAGTTTTTTCCCATATTCCTCTACGTAGATGCCTCCATTTGCATTAACATCCTCTACGGCAACCTTATAGGCCCATTTCTGGTCGCGGCCGCTGGCAGCATTTCCGCCGGAAAGCGGAAGATGAGTGCCGATTCTGATCTCCTCTCTATCCCCGGCCCCTGCTGTCCCCGGACCCGCGCAGAGCAGAAATACCCCACACGACAAAAGCAGAATTGATAATCTGAAAATTCTTCCGATTTTCATCGCGCCCCCCTATTTAAATATTAATTTCGATTAATTCAAATGATCTGAACAAGCCAACCGCTCCTCCCAACAGTCACCCCCTTTCATTATAGAATCCCCCGGAAAATTATTGATAGAATCGTAAAAAACCATCATTATTAGCCGGGCAACACAAATTAATTATGAATCATCAGACAGCTTCATAGGGATTCGGATAAAAAACAGTGCATATTTTCTGTATTACGGCACCGCCCGGATCATTGGCAATACTGCCGTCCTTGTGCATTCCCAGAAACTTGCCTGTTGACCGTTTTTGCTTGAAATTCAGGAAAAAGACCGTTCCCGTGGGAATCAGCAACTCTCTCCAGCCAAACAGATAGCAGTTATCTTTAAACTTATATACGTTTGCATACTCCGCGGCCGCATGCCCCTGCTGCTCTCCGTGCAGGCAATGCCAAAGAAAACGTTCACTGTTAATATAGAAATGTTCATAGGCGTGATCAGGACTGTACTTGTAGACCGCATGCTGACCTGTCAAATCCCGGGACGGACCAGGTACTATACCGGAAGGCTCGCCTCCCTTTACTGCCCCGACAATCCATTCGTGCCTGACCATGGTCTCGCCCGCTGGCGGATCAAAGACAATGTGCATATGGCAGACCACGGCCCTGAATGTATGAAAATCGACAAACGCTGTTAAAGTCCTGCCCTTGCCGCTGTCTATCACCACGTCAATGTAATATGTATCATCATCCACCTCGATCGCCTCATAGGAGGACTGCCCGCTGCTCTCCCTAAACGACCATGCCAAGCCCTCTTCAGTGATTTCCATTGTTATGGTTTCTTCGTCTGATACAATTTCCAATTTTTTCCCTTCCAGTTCCCGGGTTGGCGGCAAACGATTTCCGTCAATTCCGGCTGAAAAATCCTCCATGTTTTTCCACTCCCTGGGAGCGTTTTTCATTGTGGTTTCAATGCTCATAAGCGGCCTCCTTGTTTAGTAAAATGACATGGACAGGTGTTTATAAAGAACTTGATTCAAATTACATGCTTCATAAAAAACAAAACGCAAAAAGCCTGCTTCAGTAAAAATAAAAGAAGGTTTTCTAAAAGAAACATTGGATTAAAATTTTAACTTTGTTGTAAATGAAAACAATTATATATATCAATAAACGCTGTTTCAAAATAGCGTCAAAAAACAGCCTTCTTTTAAAGGCCTTAATCATTATGTAACTGTAATTGATATTATCGTTTTCTTAAGAACTCGATTCTTATATTAATACTCGTATGTACGTTCAATAATCCACTTACACTTTTGCTCATCTAGTTCTTTGAGGCCAAGCCGCCACGAATAATCTGCCATCACCTGGGGAATAATCTTAAAACATTCTTCTTTATTTTTTACTATCTTTCTCAAGTCTACGCCAACATCTGTTGAAAAAGCGTGAAGAGATCTGGCAAATCTTTCAGACAGGGAGTTAATTTCTTCTCCTTTTTCCGGCACTATACCAAAAATTTCGGCAATCGAACTTACAGCATCAGGAATGGCTTCGGCATAAAATTCGATAACAGCCGGTGCAAATACTCCACATGCTATTCCGTGATGAACACCGAATACAGAGCCTAATGCATGACCAAATGCGTGACCACAATTTACATATCCTCTGTTTATTGAAATGCCGGCTAATGTACAGGCTAAGCTCATATCATTTCTTGCCTGAAGGTCATTAATATCATGATAGATATTTTTACAACTTTTAAAAAACAGTCGAATTGCCGTCATTGAATTCGCCTGAATTAATGGGCTGGTCACAATGGACATGCTCGATTCCATAGCATGAGTCAGCACGTCAAAGGCACACCCCATTGATATTTCTTTAGGGGTTCCTACGGTCAACTCGGGGTCAATCACTGACATATCCTTTTCTCTATTACTCACGCATTCAAGGATTTTTTTCCAGTGCCCCCCATTTTCATCGATATGTGATATCATAGCTCCTTCGGTGGCCTCAGAACCTGTTCCTGCCGTAGTAGGCACGATTATAAGTGGCATTTCAGGCCGGGCCTGTTGAGCGTTCTCAAATATATAACGCTCAACTTTAAGAGGGCCTTCGTTGGACAGTAAAACCCTGACAGCTTTTGCTGTATCAATTGGACTTCCACCGCCCAAAGCAACAATTCCATCCACTCCGGCCTCTTTACCGATCTCTGCAGCTTCATCTACTATATGAATAGGCGGATCCGCTATAACTCCATTATAAATAACAGCTTCAATCCCTGCAGCATTGATAATATCGACAACCTTCTTTAAAATGCCAACTTTCTCTATACCTTTATCGCATACAACATATATCTTTTTACATCCCATTCCCTTTAATTTCTCACCGATAATCTCTCGAATACCATTGGCAAAATACATTGATCGGGATACTGAGTAGGGATTTTGATTTCTGAACATTTTACCCTCCTGATTAAATATCACATCACGGAATAGCCGCCGTCGACAGGGAGCGAAACCCCTGTAATAAAATCAGCAGCCCTGCTTGCAAGAAACAGGGCCGCGCCGGCACAATCTTCAGGCTCCCCCCATCGTCCGGCGGGTGTGCGGGCCACGACATTTTTTTCCATATTGGGCACATCTCTTTTCCCTGCGGCAGACAAATCTGTGTTGATAAAACCCGGCGACACCGCATTGACCTGAATATTATAGGGCGCCCAGGCAATGGCAAGGCTTTTGGTCAATTGAACCACACCGCCTTTGCTCGCCGAATAAGCCGGTACGGCGGCTGCCCCGAACCGGGCATACATTGAACCTATATTGACTATTTTTCCGCCCTGCTTTTTCATGATTTCAAAAACCGCCTTTGAACAGACAAAAACACTGCGTAAATTGACATTGATATTGTAGTCCCATTCCTCTATGGTCATATCCTGCGGACGCTTATGAATGCCCATGCCTGCGTTGTTTACCAGGATATCAATATAGCCGGAAGCATCCAGGCTCCTGGCTACCATCGTCTCCACCTGCTTTGGCTCCTGGACATCAACATTGGCTTCAACAACATTAACACCATATTCCCTGCGGATAGCAGCCGCAGTATTTTTCAATTTATCTGCATCCAGCTCAGCCATGACTATATCGGCCCCGGCATCCGCCAGAGCCTCAGCAATTGCCCTGCCTATCCCGCCGCCGCTGCCGGTCACTACTGCTGTTTTATTTGTAAAATCAAATAATTTTTGAATCAAGCCGCCCATTTTTGAAAGTCTTTCTATTGCCCTATTATTTCACTTATCTGGAATTTCGGTGAAATCGTCGTAAAATTAGGCACGTCCTTAGCCAGATCAGGATCATGTGCCTCAAGGCCTTTTTCCATCTTTTCCAGGGAGCTGAAAATCAAGTGCCCAACCGCAACATAAGGGGCTTCTGATCCGGGTCCGACCGAACCTATACCCCGGTCAACCTGTGTCTGCTCCAGTCCATAAGGTTCAAGCAATTTGCGGGCCAGCGGCATGTGTTGATTAACATAATAGTCAAAGTCAAATTTCTCTCCTGTATTCGGATACATGACTGAAACGCGGATCATGAAGGTCCTCCTTCTTGTCTTCTTTGTCCTCCACCACAGGGGGAGGATTTAACACCTAATTAAGCCGGCAAGGCATAACTGCATTTATCAGCCATGAAGATACCGATAAGCTGCCCCGCCCACTGACTCAACGCTCTTTAACCCCAGAAGGTGGGCTTCCCGAAGGGCTTCAAAAAGCGCCTCCGTGGTTACCTTAAAGGGTTCGGAACCGGTAAGGGTCGATTCTATTGCCTCGGCCGCTGCCTTTTTTAAATCCTCTGCGTCTTTTTCAATATCCAGGCAAAACTGCTCCACGGTCGCCGGCAGGCCGGTGGCTGCCAGAAATCGGCTAATGTGCTCGGCTTCCTGTTTTTCACCTTCCATCAAAAGCTGGGCTACAATGCCTAAACCCACCAATTCGCCGTGCAGATAATTTTCGTGAAGTGAAGGAATCACAGTCAAACCGCCTGCCAAAGCATGGGCTGTCGAAAGGCCTCCGCTTTCAAAGCCGATTCCGCTGAGCAGCGTATTTGCTTCAACAACCTGCTCGAAAGCCTCGCTGACCTTTTTGGCCTTTGCATCCTCCACCGCTTCCGAACCTTTCCTCAAAATGGTATCCCCGCACAATTCGGCTATAGCCCTTGCGGTAATTGTCGGCCTTGCCCCTATCATAGACTTTGCGGCCTGATTGTTAAAACAGGTGCGGGTCTCGTACTTTGTCGCCAGCGCATCGCCCATTCCTGCCACCAGCTGACGAATAGGGGCATCTATGATTATCTGTGTATCAACTACAACAAGGGCGGGACTCTGTTTGAAAAATCTGGGCCCCGCCTGTACACCGTCATCTGAATACATAACCGAGACAGCCGAGCAGGGGGCATCTGTTGAAGCTATTGTCGGACAGATTACCACCGGAATATCCATGCGGTCGGCAACGCACTTGCCTGCATCCAGGCATTTTCCCCCGCCTACAGCGATCAGACTGTCAATCCTATTATCCTCTTTTCCAAGGAAATCAACAATTCGCTTCACCTCTGATTCCGAGCATTCACCTCCGAACTGTGCAAATACCGGCGCCGATCCTGATGATTCCAGTCTTTCCTTAATTCGTCCTCCAAAGCGCTTCATGCCTCCCGCGGAAATAAGTACCGCCGGATGCCGGCTGCGCAAAAGGCTAATATACATGCCAAGATTATTAATAATGTTCTGCCCCTGGATATACCGGTGAGGGGATATTAACGCTCTCGGCTCATTTTCGGTTCCCTGCGGAATTGCACCGAAAACTTCACTAGGTAGATAAGGTTCTTTACCGCCCATTGATATGATCCTCCCCCTATTCCTAAATCTTTAAATCCCTGATCTTGATGTTTTCGTAAAAAGCAGTCCACACCGCCGCGGCGGTATTTTTGCGTAAAAGGAAGCTCTGCGGAAATGGAAAATCACCGCTGAATTGTATTTTCGGCCCCGTTCTCATAGGCTCCATCCGACACTCTGCCTGTATTGGATTGTCCAAACAAACTACGAAACGGGCCTATACGATAAAGAAACGGCGGGCCGTCCCCGCCTTTTACCAAACTAACCACCCCATTGGGCATAAACATGGTAACCAGCACAATGAAAAGGCCGGAGATAAGCGTGTGAAGTTCGGGCATCCACATGTTTGCCAACTCAAAAACTCCTGCAAGCAATACAGCCCCTATCACCGGTCCCCAAAAGGTTCCGATGCCCCCTAGAATGGTCATCAGCAAGGGAAGCAGCCCCCATGTAAGTGTGAAAACCCCACCGGGATGAATATGAAAAGAATAATAAGCTGTTAAGCTGCCGCAAAGTCCTGTAAAAAAGGCGCCTATGCTAAAAGCTAATATTTTTGACCGTAAAAGCGGAATCCCGTTGGCCTCGGCGGCTTGTTCATCCTCCCTTATGGCAACGAATCCCAATCCGAACCTGGAACGGATCAAAAACCAGATGCAAACAAGGGTTAATACCGCGATGCCCAGGGAAATATAGTAATACGGGGTCATGCCGGCATATCTCCCGGAAGGAAGCATGATACCTATCGGCCCTCCGGTAATATCCTTTCCCTGAATAAAAACGACTCGAAGAATTTCTGCAAAACCAAGAGTTCCCAGGGCAAAGTAGTCATCGCGAAGCTTGCCCAGCAGCGGCAGTCCTATAATAACGGCAAGCAGCGCAGCAATCGCCCCGCTGGAAAACATGGCTACCGGGTCAAGATAACCAGTCAGACCCGCATCCCAGCTCATAGCGGTTACATATGCGCCGATGCCGAAAAAGGCATGCTGGCCAAGAGAAACCTGGCCCGCATAGCCCGCGACCAGATTCCATCCCTGCGCTACGGTGATATAAATAAAGCTGATGTATAGAAAATAAATAAAATAGGATTCTTCCGCCTCCAGAACAATCGGCAGAGCGGACAGAAAAATTATCAGCAGTATAACCCCGAGAACTCCTTTTTTTCCAGACAGAAAAGGTTGTTTGGACATCACTTGAATTCCTTTTATACTTTTTTAGCGGAACGGCCAAACAGACCTTCCGGAAAGAATATCAGAACTATCAAAAAAATGGCATAAGAAATGGCATCTGCCCAGCCGGAGCTGATCAGGTATGAACCCAGACTTTCAAACAGTCCCAGAAGAACGCCGCCGATAAACGCCCCGCCGACGCTTCCCATGCCGCCTATTGCAACTGCGACAAGCGCTTTAAGGCTGAAAATAAACCCGAAATAAGGATCGAACGGATAACTCATCGCCACTGCAACACCGGCAACACCGGCAAGGCTTATACCTATTGCAAATGTAAGGGTCGCAACTTTCACCGGGCTTATGCCAAGCAGGGCGGCTGCATGCGGATCCTCAGACGAGCCTCTTACAGCCTTTCCCCACATGGTTTTTTTCAAAAAAAGGAAAACTATGATAGTTGCTGCAATACCAATAACAAAGACCAATAGCCTTATATAGGAAATATTAATATTGCCTAAACTTAAAGACATGGTTGTGTAGTCGGTAGTAACCGAACGTGTGTCCGGGGACCACAGCAATGCCATTGCTCTTTCAAAAAGCACCATTATGCCGAAAGCAAGCAATAGCGTCGGGTTCTTGCCCGCCCTGGCGACACGTTTAAAACATACCCGGTAAATAATTGCACCAAGCGCATAAAAAACCGGCAATAGCAGTATGAAACACAGCAGCGGATCTATGGAGGTAAGGGTAAAAAACCAGTATGTAAAATAGGACGCCAGAACCATCATGGCCCCCTGGGCTATAAAAATGATCTGCATTGAGCCGAAAATAAGGCTCAGCCCTATTGCGGCAAGACCATATATACATCCGTAAAGCGTGCCGTTGATAATAACCTGTATAAAAACATCAAGAGACGATATAGTGACCATTAGTACACCATTCCCAAAAAGGTCTTTTGAAAATCCGGGTCTGCGAGCAGCTCCTCACCCCGGCCTTCCATTTTCAAATGCCCTGTCTGCAGAACATAAGCATAATCGCTTATCCTCAAGGTTTGATAAACATTTTGTTCCACCAGGAGTATAGTTATTCCTTTTTCCCTGAGCTGTGTTATGATATCAAACATAAGTTCAACTATCTGGGGGGCCAGGCCTAAAGAAGGTTCATCAAGCATAAGCAGTTTCGGCTGGGACATCATAGCCCTGCCGATGGCCAGGATCTGCTGTTCCCCGCCGCTCAGGGTACCTGCCGGCTGGTTTATCCTGTCTTCAAGCTTTGGAAAAAGCCTGAAAACTTCCTCCAAAGACTGCTTCATACGTTTACGGGAGTCGGTAGAGTTAAAGGCTCCCAGCTCAAGGTTCTCCAAAACAGTTAATCGCTTGAACAGCCTTCTGCCTTCGGGTACATGGGAAATCCCCCTATTAACTATTTCCTCGGGCGGCAGGTTATTCAGCGATTTTCCTTCATATAAAATCCTGCCTGTTGCGGGAGGATTAAACCCGGAGATCATATTCAAAGCAGTGCTCTTGCCGGCTCCGTTTGCCCCAATAAGGGCCACAATGGCCCCTTGATTCACATGAAACGAAACGTCCCATATGGCCTGGGCGTCTCCGTAAAAGACATTAACATTTTCAACGCTTAACAGCTTCTTTTCCAAGATAGGCCTCAATTACTTTGGTGTCATGAGCTACGTTTTCAGGAGTATCCTCCGCGATCTTAACTCCGTAATCCAGAACAGCAACATGATCGCATAGGTGAAACACGGCATCTACTTTATGTTCGACCCACAGTATGCCCATATCCCTTTCTTCTCTTGCACGGTTAATTATTTGAAGCATCTTAACGATTTCAGTGGGATTTAACCCTGCCATGGGTTCATCAAGCAGGACAACTATAGGCATGGAGGCCAATGCACGTGCAACTTCCAGCAGCCGCCTGTCTGAAAGGGTCATATGAGAGGTCACTACATCTTTTTTATCCGCCAGATCCACAAGCTCAAGGGCTTCCATAGCCGATTTCTGAGCGTCTTTACCTCTTAACTTGTGACCGTAAAGCGCGCCAACTACTACGTTTTCATACGCGGTCATGCTGGTAAAAGTCTTGACAAGCTGAAATGTACGGCCAATACCTTTGCGGCAGATCTTGTAAGGCGTCACCCCTGTTATGCACCTTCCTTCAAGAAATACCCGACCCTGATCGGGTTTATAAAAAGAGGTGACCACGTTAAAAAGTGTACTCTTTCCGGCTCCATTCGGCCCGATCAAACCCACAATCTTTTTTTTGGCAAGGCTTAAGCTGACGTTGTTTAAAGCCTTAACACCGCCAAAACTCTTCGAAATATTTTCGAGCCTCAAGACTTCTTCATTTGCCATTTCTACTCCTTACAAAACGAGACGCCAGATATGATCGCCGAATGCAGAAATAAGATCAAAGTTACAGGGCATTGCGCTCTAAAGTCCGAGGGCTCTGTTTGCTACACTATTTCTTCTTTGGCAAAGCTACAACAGAGCCCTCGTCCGGTTGCTCTTTTTACTCTTTTGGTTTTTACTTACCTCTCTCATCCCATGGTGGCGCCACTTTCACCTCCTGGGCGGCAAGCTCAAACGGGTATACAGTCTGCTGCTTTCCGTCAATCCATTGAAAGGCAGGCGCGGGATAAACACCCACTCCTTCTTCGTTATAATCGATCTCTCCCATAACAGTGTCGAATTTATTATTCAAA
>JAIPDT010000150.1 GCA_021737545.1 Desulfobacteraceae bacterium | reverse complement strand
GAACCATTCTGGGCCGGGGGCTGGATTATGCGACAGCGGATTATGAAAAAGTTTCCGCCATGGTCGATGACGTAAGGGCCAGGGGGGATGCCGCCCTGATGGAATATACCCGGCGGTTTGATGCGCCTGATATGTCCCCCGATTTGATCCGGGTAACTGATGCTGAAATCGAGGTTGCTGAAAAAAACGTAAACCCTGAATTTTTGGCCGCCCTGGACCGGGCGGCATCCCAGATAGAGGCCTTTCACCGCAGACAGGTCAGAAATTCCTGGATCAGCACGGACAGACAGGGTGTTGTACTCGGACAGATTGTTAATCCAGTGGATGCTGCCGGCATATATGTTCCGGGCGCAAAGGGGGGTACTACTCCATTGGTTTCCTCAGTTCTCATGGGAGCGATTCCTGCGGCTATAGCCGGAGTTTCCAGAATTGTCATGGTCACGCCGCCCATGGCGGACTGCTCTGTAAACGCCCATTTGCTGGCTGCGGCCCGGGCGGCAGGAGTAAATGAGATCTACAAGATCGGCAGCGCCTGGGCTATTGCCGCACTTGCATACGGCACGGAAACCGTCTCCCCGGTGGACGTGATTGCGGGCCCAGGCAATATCTATGTCACTCTGGCCAAAAAGATCGTTTCGGGCAAAGTGGGCATAGACATGATCGCAGGACCCAGCGAGATTCTTGTGGTTGCCGACGATGCTGCCGATCCTGCCTGCATCGCCTCAGACCTGTTGTCGCAGGCGGAACACGACCCTCTGGCTTCCGCCTTACTGATTGCAACTTCCAGACCGATAGCTGAAAAGGTATGCAAAGCCATAGACTCGCAGCTTTCGGATCTGCCCAGAAGTGATATTGTCAGGCGATCACTGGCAGATTATGGGGCGATTTTCACTGTAGCTGACCTGGAAACCGCAATAACGCTTGCCAACAGAATTGCTCCCGAACATTTGGAGCTCCAGGTAGAAGACCCTTTTGCCTGGCTGTCTTCTGTTAAAAACGCGGGTGCGGTTTTTCTGGGCAATTACAGTCCCGAGCCAATGGGCGATTATGTAGCAGGTCCCAACCACGTGCTGCCTACAGGAGGCACCGCCAGGTTTTCATCTGCTCTTTCCGTGGACTGTTTTATAAAGCAGACCAGCGTGGTATATTATTCAAAGGAAGCGTTTGCAAGAGAGGCCGGTGATGTGATCCGGATGGCAGAAATCGAAGGGCTATCGGCACATTCAGGCTCTGTTAGAAATCGTCTTTCAAAGGGTTGACAAACAGAGAGACGGGTTATATTTTATTATTTTGAGAATATTCTCAAAAAAGGAAGAAAAATGGGTAGACCCAGCAAAAAAAGAAATGTGGCATACAATCCTAATGTCAGCTATTTTAAGCCGCGCGGCATTCCTATGAAGGAGCTTTCCGAGTCCCGCCTGACTGTGGATGAATGCGAGGCGATACGGCTGGCCGACTACGAAGGCCTTTCCCACGAGGCGGCAGGAGAAATGATGGGTGTTTCCAGGGCCACCTTCGGCAGGATCATAGAGCAGGCACGTAAAGTGGTGGCAGACGCCCTGATAAACGGCAAGGCCATCCGCATCGAGGGCGGGTCTTACCAATTTGTGGAGGCAGAGCGGTGGTTTGCCTGCAAGGTGTGCCGTCACCGGTGGGTTGAGCCCTGCGGCACCGGGCGGCCGGGGGCCTGCCCTGAATGCGGAAAACCGGAAGTAGGAAGAGTCGGCGCCGGCAACGGAAGACTCTGCTGATAAACATAGTTGCATCAATTTTAATATAAGGAGTTTATTACAATGACAGACTGTCAGCAAGGCGGGTGCAGTGGGCAGAACACCCAGCAGAATCAGCAGCAGGAAGAGCAGCAAAAGTCGTTACAAGAGACCCTTTCCCGGATTCGGCATAAGTTTCTGGTGATGAGCGGCAAGGGAGGGGTTGGAAAGACCAGCGTATCGGTAAATCTGGCCATGGCACTTGCAGAGAAAGGCTATAAGGTGGGGATTATGGACGTGGATGTCCATGGCCCGGATGTGCCGAGGATGCTGGGTTTGACCGGTTTGTTAACGGGCGACGGCAATAAACTTTTACCCATGCGCTATTCTGACAACCTGTCGGCTATCTCCATAGAAGGTCTGATGCCGGATAAGGATTCGGCCGTGATCTGGCGCGGGCCTTTGAAACATTCCGCCATCACCCAGTTTGTAGCAGATGTGGAGTGGGGGGCGCTTGATTTTCTTATCGTGGACTCGCCTCCGGGCACCGGCGATGAGCCCATGAGCGTGGCTCAGACCGTAGAGGGCTCGCAGGCCATTATCGTGACAACCCCGCAGGAAGTGGCGCTGTCTGATGTGCGCAAATCGATCAATTTCTGTAACAAGGTTGAAATGCCGGTATTCGGGCTGATTGAAAATATGAGCGGATATAAATGCCCTCACTGCAGTGAGATAATTGACCTGTTCGGTACAGGCGGCGGTGAGAAGACAGCAGAGCAGTTCGGGCTGACATTTCTGGGCAGAATTCCGTTTGATCCCAACCTGGTAAAAGCAGGTGATTCAGGGCAGTCATACATGAAGGCCTATGCGGACACCCCTGCTACCCAAGCCTTTGACCGTATAGTTGAACACATGGCCGAACTGGTCAACGCATAGACGCTTGCAGTGAAGACGCCCGGCCCAGTTCGTTTAGTACAAGCGTTATGGGTCTGGCGTCCTCGCTTTGCCCTGAATAACGTATGGGGCCGGGGCGGCGGTAGCAATCCGTTCCAGGGTGGGCGGCCAGCCAATTTTCACGCATGGCTGAAAATATTCGGAAAGTCGGGGATTCAATGTCAACCAGGGATTTTTGCAGGACCAGGGCAAGTTTTCCTTGTCTTTCCTCGAGATGCATCAGCGGAGCGATCGGGATACCCAGGGGCTCCCAGTCCTCAAAAGTTTTTTCGAGGTTTTTGATGGCTGCCATCTGGCCGGTGACACCTCCGGCTATCAAAGAAAAAACAGTACGCCCCAGATTATAGGTGTATGTACAGTCAAACCATGTAGGATCGTTTCCCCGTCCGTCATAGCCGTAGAAATGATTCTGGGTTTTGAATTTCGGGACGGATGCCTTGTAGATTTTTTCCACCGGCGTGGGTATATCTGCATCTTCATCTATCACACCTTCCTTTACAAGGGTCTGTTTTAAGGTCTTAACTGAAACTACAGACTCCTTGACGATTAGAAATTGGTCGGAGGATACGTAATTTTTAAACAGGGCGGGGCCATAGTTTTCCGGGTCCAGCCCGCCGTTTTCCATGGTGCGCAGATACCAGTCCCGCTCGATGCCGACCTTGTATACCCCCCTTTCTGTAAGTGTTTTCAAATAGTCCCTGACAAGTCCCATGATAACCTTGTCGGTTTCCACCTGTGAGAACTGGAAGTTGCCGTGGCTGTCGCGCTCGGTTAAAAGTCCTTCCTGGAAAAATGGGGGCAGCACGTTAAACAGATCGTCGTCTCTTGTGTTCCAGACGGAAAAGGTATGATTCTCTCTGGCCATTCTGGCCATGCGCCTCAAATAGTCGAGTTTGTCATCTAATGTGGGAAATTCAGAGTGAAAATCCGTGTCATGGGTTTCGTTGTACTCCGCGATAATCGTGTTTAGTTTAATGATAAATACCTGTATTTCATTGATAAATTCAAGCAAACCCTCAGGCATTACAATAACGCCGTAGTTTTTGCCTGATGCCGCGCGTTTTACTATGCCGTCGCAGATCAGGCGGGATACGTGTCTCAGGGTCATGCCGTAGGCGGTGTAATCCACGGTGCCTTGCTCTTCGGCTTTTCTGATCCTTTCTTCGTCAATGAAATCAGCAATCTCCTCGCCTATAAGAGTAATATTGGGATGAACCTGAAGGGCTGTTTCAAGTGCCAGATGGCTTGCCACTCGTCCCATTACTTTGCACACGTGCCAGTATTTTACATCAGAGCTGCAGTCAGCACACAGGTTGCTGATATTGTGGGAAAAAGCCCTGGCAGCAGTATGAAATCCGAATGATACTGCGCAAAGCAGCTTATTGTTTTTATCCCGTACCTGGATGTCGCCGTCAATGGTCTTTGGTACTCCTATGACTTGTATGCCTTCTTTGTAGAACTCCTGTGCCATAAAAGCCGCGTTTGTATTGGAATCATCACCTCCTACGATTACGAGGGCATCTAAGTTCAGGCTGCGGCAGGTCTGTCTTGCAAGGTTCATTTTTTTCTGAGTATCAATCTTGGTGCGGCCGGTGCCGATCATGGTAAAGCCGCCTAAGTTGCGGAAGGCATCCACCTTTTCACGGGTGATTTCTGTGTAATTGTTTTCAAGGATTCCTTCGGGCCCCATGAGAAAACCGAAAAGTCGACTGTCCGGGTTTACCGCGCACATGGCATCAAATACGCCGGCAATAACGTTGTGTCCGCCGGGTGCAGGGCCGCCTGAAAATACGATACCTATGTTTAGCCTGCGCTTCCATGACTTTTCAGTGTCAGGAAATGTGGCGCTTTCAGCAATCCGTTGTACAGGGTTGTCTATGATATCAGGCAGTTTTTCCCTGGCAGAAGGGTGAATCTGAAATGTATAGACAGGATCTGATTCAAGGCGGGTATAAAAGGAGTTAAAAGCTTTGCACAGGGGCGGAACAAATTCCAGCCTTTCGGTCAGGGCGTGATTTATGTTTCCGGTTGCCTTTTTTATTTCCGGGTTCGCAAGGAACTGATCAATGTTTGACGTGTTTTCTTCGGTCATATTGACTTTTCTCCGTGTTGCTGTGGTTACGAGTCGCTCCGGCGCGAATTCTGTCTGTTTGTCCCGCCGATGCCTGAAAACAAGCCGTAGATAGAATGAGTATATTCACGTCCGCCTCTGTGTCAAGCAAATCGTTTATTGCTGAACAACAAAATGCCTTAGAAAATTTGAAACAGTGCCATAGCGGGATTATCTTTATAAATGATTTTCAGGTGAGGGGTAGGTAGGGAACGCACAGGTTTTGGTGAGGCTTTTATGTGGACCGTTATTATATACAGTTGGTTTAATAATATAGAAAGGAGACACAGGGATGGGAGAGGACCTGAGGGAGTATTTTGAAAAAACTGATGGCACAGGGGTGCTGTCAACTGCCGGTGCGGATGGGCGAGTAGATGCGGCGGTGTATGCAAGGCCGCATATTCTCGATGATGGGACAGCGGCCCTGATAATGAGGAAGAGGCTTACCCGGAAAAATTTGCTTGAAAATCCGAATGCCGCTTACCTGTTCATTGAGCAGGGGGCGGAATACAAAGGCTGCCGCCTGTATCTTACAAAGACAGGAGAGGATACAGACCCGGAGCGTATAAGAAAATTAAGAAGAAGGTGTCCGACAACTGATACGGATCCGGATAAAACAGATCTGGTTCTGGTTACTTTTAGGATAGATTCGGTATTGCCGCTGGTAGGCGGGGGCAAACAGGAGAAATAAAAGGGAGGCGGCAGCCTCTTTATTCTCCGGGCAGCCAGCTATCTACCTTTTCAGGATTTTCATTGATCCATTTTACTGCGCTTTTATAAGGCTCGCCGCTTTTTTGAATAAGTGCCATGACTTCGTTTATATCTCCGGTCTCCCAGTAGAAGTTGTCCAGGAAGTTGGCTAATTCGGGTTTGTCTTTTTCAAGGTTTGCTCTGACCACTGTATGGATCGCCTCTGAGCCGTCAAAGATTTTCCTGGGATCTTTAAGATATTTAAGATCCCATTTGGCGAATTTCCAGTGCGGGGTCCATCCTGTGACCACGACCCATTGTTTTTTATCAATCTTATCCCCTAGAATGGATGTCATCATTGCGCCGCTTCCTGCGGAAAGTTTCATATTGTCAAGTTTGTAAATCTTAATTGCATCCTTGGTTGCCGACATAATCCCGGCGCCCGGGTCGATACCTATAATTCTGCCGTTAAACTTTTCGGCGTTTTCATTGATTTGACCGATGGAATCGATTGTCACATAATCGGGAACAACAAGTCCTACCTTTGTGCCCTCCAAATTTGGACCGAGGTCCACGACATTTTCTCCGGCTTTTGCGTAATAATCCCTGTGCAGACTGGGAAGCCATGCACATACAAAACCGTCCACGTTTCCCCCGGCGGTAGCCTGCCAGAGAACCGGTGCTGTTACGGATCGCAGGGTACAGTCATAGTCCATTTTTTCCTGCAAGACCGCCTTTACCATGTGGGATGCCGCTGTTGCGCTGGACCATTCCACATACGCTATCTCGGCTTTTTTTGCCTCGGCAAAGACTCCGCCTGCAAGGCACATGGCCGTAAAAAAGCCCGTCAAAATCCAGGTGAAAAGTTTTCTAAGAGTCATCATCTGTGTTTGGCCTGTATACCCGGGTGTTTTATTTTTACCATGGCATCGGACGGCAACAGCAGGATGAGCCCTCCGCAACCACTTCTTAATTTTGCCGGAAGGCTCATCCTGTGTGTTAATGCCTTTTATTTATTATTAACAAGTTATAAGGCAGCTTATGGTTACTTGGCTGCATTTTTGGCGGCCTTCAACCAGGCATTCCATTTTTGCTGGTTGGCTTCGATCCATTCGTCCACGTGCCGTTCGATGTCCTCCTGCTTGTCCTCGCCTTCATACATCTTGGTGTTCTGCTTTGTAATATCGGAAAACGGCACAGACATCAGGGAAAACATGGTTTTGACCGCGGGATTGTTTTCCAGAAAATCGTTGTTGGCAACCACGCGGATGTCGTTTGCCACGTAACCCATCTTGCAGGGATCAGTCACCGTACCGGTCAGCCCCTTGGCCACCATGTAT
>JAIPDT010000149.1 GCA_021737545.1 Desulfobacteraceae bacterium | reverse complement strand
AGTTATTGCTATGGAGATACTAGATCAGGGAATGGGTGAAATGTTCATGGATCCGGATCCGGACGTTTCCAGGTCGTTTTTTCGTAATAAGCAAAGGAAAATGACCGGCAAGGTCATGGAATTAAAAGAGGCGGTAAAGGGTTTTGTAAATGACGGCGATTATCTCGGCATTGGCGGATTCGGGGCCAACCGGACGCCTATTGCCGCCTGCCATGAAATTGTACGTCAGGGGAAAAAAAAGCTAGGATTTGCCGGCCATACCTCAACCCATGATATGGAGGTATTAAGTGCGGGCGAAGCCTATGACAGGCTTGATGTCGCTTATGTGGTGGGCCTGGAGGCCCGTGGCCTTTCAACCTGTTCGCGCAGGTATGTTGAAAGCGGCAAGGTAAAGGTGACTGAGTGGACCAATTATGCACTTTCTTTGCGCCTGCAGGCCGCGGCCATGGGTGTTCCGTTTTTGCCCGCCAGAAACATGATGGGAACTGATACATTTAAATACAGCGCGGCAAAAGTTGCGAAATGTCCTTTTACGGGCAAAAAGTTGGTTTTGCTGCCCGCCTTGTCGCCCGATGTTGCGATTATCCATGTTCATGAGGCTGATAAATTCGGAAATTCGCGTTTTAAGGGGATCAGCGTATCGGACGAGGAACTTGCAAACGCATCAAAGAAAGTTATTATTACAACAGAGCGACTGATTCCCTCGGAAGAAATCAAGCGTGATCCAACCTCGACGCGAATCCCTTATTTTCTGGTGGATGCGGTCTGCGAGGTTCCGTATGGCGGATATCCCGGAACCATGCCTTATGAATACTTTTCCGACGAGGAGCATTTAAAGGAATGGTTGAAGGTGGAAAAAGATGAAGAGGAGTTTAAGGCGTTTTTGGATCGCAATATATACGGATGCAAAAACCATGACGAATATATACTTTTAAACGGCGGTTACGCAAAGATGCGTGAATTAAGAGCCAGGGAATTACTGTTACATAAGGAGCAATAGCCGTGCCTGAATATAACACAATGGAGCTGATGATATCAGTGGCCGCCCGCGAGCTTGAAAACGGCGCCACCTGCGGAGTAGGAACGGGCGCGCCTTGTGCTGCTGCAATGCTTGCCCAGAAGACCGGCGCGCCTGACCTGATGATATTGTTTGAAGCAGGAGGCATCAACCCGGAGCTTCCTGAAATGCCGATTTCTGTGGGAGATACCCGAACCAGTTACAGGGCGTCGATGGCAGGCAGCATGAGCGATGCCATGGGTTTTTGTTCCCGCGGATTTGTGGATTACACTTTTCTGGGCGGCGCCCAGATCGACATGTACGGAAACCTTAATTCCACGGTTATAGGCGATCATGCCAGGCCGAAAGTCCGTTTTCCGGGCAGCGGGGGTGCAAATGATTTTGCCTCGTTTTGCTGGCGTATAATGGTTATGACCCCGCAGGACACGAAGCGTTTTGTGGAGAAGGTGGACTTTCTTACAACGCCGGGCTGGCTTGACGGCGGAGATACACGCGAACAAGCGGGTCTGCCGCCCGGCACCGGTCCTTATAAGATCATTACAGACATGGCGGTAATGGATTTTGAACCTGAGAGCAAGCGGATGCGGATTATATCTGTAAACCCCGGCTATTCGGTCAATGATGTGCAGGACAATTGCGGATTTGAACTGCGGGTGGCCGAAAAGCTGTCAGACACCAAGCCTCCGGGCGAGGAAGAACTCCGGGTCCTGCGTGAAGAAGTTGATCCCTATGGGTATGTTATCGGGCGATAAGATGCCATAAATTTCAAATATAGCAGGAGGTATTGTGGATAAATCCTGTCCGGTTCCCGAGCCTTTTTCAAATATGCTATGGAGCGTGTTGTTCCTGACCCTTCTTTTCTTTCTGACTTTTATTTCGCGTTTTATTTTTGCCCCTTTAATGCCCGAAATTGTAAGGAGCCTTTCCATTACTCAGGGACAGGCGGGTTCCGTATTTCTTATCGCTTCAATAGGGGCCGCCGTGGGTTCTATTTCTTCGGGTTGGTTTGCCACGCGCTTGCAGCACAAATGGACCATGGTGCTAGCTGTATTAGTGGCCGGCTCGGCCCTGGTGACGCTGAATTTTATTGTCTCGCTGCAAGCTGTTCGAGGAGCGATGCTGGTTCTCGGATTATGTGCCGGCATACTGATGCCATCGTGCGTGGCTACCATAACAGCCATTGTCAGCCGCCAGGATTGGGGCAAGGCTTTGGCGGTGCAGCAACTGGGACCGCCTATGGCCCTGGTAACAGGGCCTTTGCTGGCGGTGGCTTTAGGTACGTGGTTTGTCTGGAACACAACTCTGGCTTCTTTGGGTGCGGCTGTCATTCTTATCGGCTTGCTGTTTGCCTGGTTTGGAAAAGTCGGGACTTTTCCGGGTGATCCACCGAATACGGCTTTGTTGAAAACCATCTTTAGCGAAAAGTCGTTCTGGTGCATGGTGATCCTTTTTGTGTTGGGTATTGGCGGTCAAGTCGGGATTTATTCCATGCTTCCGTTGTATTTGGTTACCGAGCGGGGTCTGCCTGCTGAAACAGCCAACACCATTCTGGGATTTTCCCAGGTATCCGCTCTTTTCATGACCTTTATATCCGGCTGGATAGCCGATCGCATTGGTGAAAAATATACTATTTGTATTTTCCTGATCCTGGCCGGGACGGCTACTCTGTTAATCGGCTGTTTATCGGGCCTATGGCTGAAAGTCATGGTATTTTTGCAGCCGGCGTTGATCGTGTGTTTTTTCCCGCCCGGTTTTGCGGCCTTGAGCAGAATCGTGCAGCCCAATCTGCGCAGCCTTGCCTCGGCCTTTGGCCCTCCAATAGCTCTGTTGCTCGGGGCAGGGGGGCTGCCGGCGTTTCTCGGTTATATGGGAGAGGCCTATTCCATTGGTTTGGGTATTGCCATTGTAGGGGGTCTGATCATTGCGGGTTCCTTTTTTGCCCTGCCTCTGAAATTGCTGGAGAATTTGGATGACGGTTGTTAACCGCTTATGGCTTTGAAATATGACAAAAACTATTAAATTGCAATAAAATCAATTCTGTCGGCAGGGGAGCCGTCAACTCCACACGGCGGCAAAGCAAGGATGCATAAGTTTCTGAAATTATTGGTGACCCCAAGGGGAATCGAACCCCTGTTTCCGGCGTGAGAGGCCGGCGTCCTGGACCGCTAGACGATGGGGCCACAAGCGGTTGGCAAACTTAGACTATGCCTGTCTGTGGGGGGTTTGTCAAATAAATTTTCAGTTACTAAACTTTCGGTCAGCGGTGTTTTGTTTTTTTCCCCTGCGAAAGCCGAAGATCAGATATATCAGCCATCCGATAAACGGGATCAGGGCCACTATCCACCAGATTGCTTTTTCCCGGATGCCGCCGGGAAAAATTTTTATGGTGACGTTTATAAGCGCCCACAAGGTGAGCAGAAAAAAAGGGAAAATAACGGCTGCAAATATTGCGATGGCAGACAGGGTGGTCATGGCTATCCTTTTGGCGTCTGTATTGGAACAGAATAACGGTTTTTGCGGTCAAAAGCCGTGATCCGGCTGTAACCCGCATTTTTTATAATTTTTGCCGCTTCTGCAAAACCCCGGCCCACCTGCTCGGGCAAATGGGCGTCAGAACCGAGGCTTAAAGGGATGTTTCTTTTGCGGCATTCTTCTAAAAGTCCCGGTCGGGGGTAGATTTCTCCCACCGGGTGCGCGGCCCCGCTGGTGTTTATTTCCAGCACCTTGCCGGTTTGCGCGATTTTATCCAGAAGGGCCCTGGCCTTATCGTAGAACCAGTCGGGCGGGAGAGTGCCGAATTTCTTTATTACGTCCAGATGGCAGACAATGTCGATGTATTTTAAATCAAGCATCCTGTTCACAAGATCCAGGTAGCTTTCGTAGAAAGCTGCATCAGGCTTTTCTGTTTGCCTGCGATCGGTCCTTGAGCTGACAAGATTGTGTCGGTCAATGAAATGGACAGAGCCGCCGATTACGTCAAAGTCGAAGCTTTCGGCCACGGTGCGGGCGGATTCTGCAAGTTCTGGCGTAAAATCCACCTCCAGGCCGACCTTTATTTTGATTCCGCCCCTGTATGCAGCCTGCAGCCGCCTGGCTGCGTAATAATAAAGCGGAACTTCATCAGGGGTCATTGAAAGATCCCGCCCCTTTTTATTAAGGGTTAGATGGTCAAGAAAGCATATTTCAGATATTCCGGCGTGCATCGCATGGTTTACATACTGTTCCATGGTGCCCCTGGCGTGGCTGCAAAGCATCGTATGAACGTGATAATCCATCAATAGGGGTCCTGTCCCCCGGCAATGAAAAGGTTTGATTTAGTCTTATTGTCGTATTATATTCTCTCAAAACGGTAGAGGCCCGACAATTATCCTTATATGCCATTTACGTTGTGGGGTGTCAATCTTTAAAGCCTTTTTAAGGCAACAGAACAGGGCATGAAAAAAAACGCTCGTACCATATACGCCTGCCAGGCATGCGGATACCAGAGTTCCAGGTGGATGGGCAGGTGTCCGGATTGCGGACAGTGGGACAGCCTGGTGGAACAAGCCTCGCGCAGCACGGCGACGGGGGCCAAAAGCGATTCCCTGCAGAAAAACGAAGCCGTTGCCATGGATTCTGTGGAGCTTGAGGAAGAGGGGCGGCTTTTTACCGGTGTTGCGGAATTCGACAGGGTGCTTGGCGGCGGTATTATCGCTGGCAGCATGGTGTTAATAGGCGGTGATCCGGGCATAGGCAAGTCAACACTTCTGCTGCAGGTGCTCCAGAGGTTTGCTGCAGACGGCCGGAGGGTGTTGTACGTGTCGGGCGAGGAATCGACCCGGCAGTTAAAGATGCGAAGCAGGCGGTTGGCGGATTCCGCCCCTGGAATGTATGCGGTCTCTGAAATAGATATTGACGCCACAATTCAGACGGTCCGCGAACAGATGCCCGATGCACTGGTAATAGATTCCATCCAGACCATGTTTTCTCAGGATGCCGGCTCGGCGCCGGGAAGTGTCAGCCAGGTGCGCGAGGCAACCATGAAGCTTATGATCATGGCCAAGCAGACCGGAATTCCGGTGTTTTTGATAGGCCATGTAACAAAGGAGGGCGCCATTGCGGGCCCCAGGCTAATGGAGCACATGGTGGACACGGTCCTTTATTTCGAAGGGGATCAGAATCATGTGTTTCGGATACTGCGTGCGGTCAAAAACCGATTCGGCTCCACAAACGAAATAGGCGTATTCGAGATGAATGAAGCCGGACTTGCACAAGTGCCCAATCCTTCCGAGGTGTTTCTGGCAGAGCGGGAATCAAGCGTTCCCGGATCAGTGGTAACGGCATGCATGGAAGGTACCCGGCCCATCCTGGTGGAGCTGCAGGCCCTTATAAGCAGTTCCGGATACGCCACCCCTCGCCGCACCGTGCTGGGACTGGATTACAACAGGGTTTCGCTTCTGGTGGCGGTAATGGAGAAAAAACTGGGGTTAAACGTTGCAGGCCAGGACATTTTCATGAACGTGGCAGGAGGGGTCAGGGTCTCGGAGCCTGCAGTGGATCTGGGGGTTATCGCGGCCGTGGCTTCAAGCTTTCTGGACCGTGCGGTTCCCGAAGGCATGCTGCTTTTGGGCGAGGTGGGCCTTACGGGCGAGGTAAGAGGGGTGTCCCATCTTTCGCCCAGAATCGTGGAGGTAAAGAAAATGGGTTTTACCAGGTGCGTGGTACCCAAAAACAGCTTAAAGCAGGTAAGGGCTTTAAACGGAATAGAACTGATAGGCATCAAGCGCCTCTCCGAGGTAATGGAAATTTTGTTTTAAATTCATTAAAAATATGAAAAGAAAAAAGGCAAAAACCGGAAAAAACGAGCGCGCCGTGCCGGATTATTATGCCAGGCGGGCAAAAAAGGAACATTTTCCTGCAAGGTCCGTATACAAGCTCTCAGAGATCCAGAATAAATACCGGGTGCTAAAGCCGGGGGGCACGGTCGTGGACCTGGGGTGTGCGCCCGGCTCATGGCTGCGCTATGCTGCGGACGTGGTCGGGGATTCCGGGTGTGTGATCGGAATCGATCCCAAGGGCGCAGATATTGCAATATCTGCAAATATGTTTATATTTCAAGAAGATATAAATGAGCTTTCTTTTGATGCCTGGCGGGTCATTGACCGGGGGGTGGATGCGGTGTTAAGCGATATGGCACCGGCTACCACGGGCAGAAAGGATGTGGATGCAGCGCGTTCAGAGCAGCTCTGCGAAATGGCGCTGTACGTGGCGGACAGGGCACTTTTGACCGACGGCGTCTTTGTCTGCAAGATATTTCAGGGCGGGGGATTCAAGGCGTTTTCAGAATCCGTCCGGGTAAGGTTTGAGAAGATGAAAATATATAAACCCGCAAGCTGTCGAAAGGACAGCAGGGAAATCTATATCATCGGAACGGGAAAGAAACAGGAGGAATAAATGTCAGGACACAGCAAGTGGGCCAACATAAAGCACAAGAAAAGCGCGGAGGACGCAAAACGCGGCAAGATTTTTACCAAGATCGTAAAGGAGATCATTGTTGCAGCCCGCATGGGCGGCGGGGATACTGAAGCCAACCCGCGGCTGCGAACCGTGCTGGAAAAGGCCAAGCAGAACAATCTGCCCAAGGAGAATATTGATCGGGCCATAAAGAAGGGCACGGGCGATCTCGAAGGGGTCAATTACGAGGAAACCGTGTACGAAGGCTACGGCCCCGGCGGGGCGGCTGTGTATGTGGAATCTCTGTCTAATAACAAAAACAGGACCGTCTCGGACATCCGTCATATTTTTTCCAAGC
>JAIPDT010000148.1 GCA_021737545.1 Desulfobacteraceae bacterium | reverse complement strand
ATGATAAATACCGGCTCACCTTTTAGCCGGCAAAAACCGCTTTTTGCATTAACGCCGGTGGCACGCAGGTTCTGTTCGATAACCCGGATTCCCGCCTTTTCTGCCGCTTCTATTAGATGCTGATATACCTGACGCCTTTTCATCATTCCAAAACGCCTCTGCATGCACGATATTTCTTGAAAACCTTTGATTATGTGTTATCTTATTATAGCTTCTGTTTTCTGATTACGAAAGCGGATTCCAATCCGACCCTGAAAATCCGATCCCGAAAATCCGGTAAATCCAAAAGGAGGAATGAATGGCAGACACTGCAACCACCCGCCGCAGCGAAAGCACCCAGGTACGGGTAAACAGCTTTATCAGAAGCGTCTATAACTGGATGGCCGGAGGGCTGGCTCTGACAGGCGGCGTGGCTTATTTCGCCGCACATAACCAGGCATTAAACCAGTTAATCTTCGGCACGCCCATGGTCTTTTTCGTCCTGATCATCGCGGAACTTGGAATGGTCTTTTATTTAAGCTCAAGAATCCAGAAAATCGAGGCTTCCACGGCAACCGGACTGTTTCTGCTCTATTCCGCTTTAAACGGACTGACCCTGTCTTTTATATTTCTGGTCTATACAAGCACCTCCATTGCTTCGGTGTTTTTCATATGCGCAGCCACCTTCGTTGCCTGCAGCATCTACGGCATGACCACGCAAAGAGACCTTACATCCTGGGGTAATTTTCTTTTCATGGGCCTGATCGGCATCATCATCGCCTCTGTTGTAAACCTTTTTGTCCGGAGTTCGGCAATGATGATGGTAATAAGCTATATTGGCGTATTCGTCTTTGTCGGGCTTACCGCCTATGATACCCAGAAACTCAAAAACATGGCCCTGGCCCAGCCCGAGGGCCTTGAGGCGGGCGCAATTCGAAAAGGCGCAATCATGGGCGCCCTGACACTTTACCTGGATTTCATCAACCTCTTAATCATGCTGCTGTATATACTGGGGGAGCGTAAATAAGTATAGCTATTCTCCAAGTTTATCCGCCACGACATCGACAATCTCCTGGCAGAGGCGCCGGGTCTCCTCCGGATCCGGCCCCTCTACCATGATGCGGCAAAGAGGCTGGGTGCCCGAGTATCTCACCAGCACCCTTCCCTGCTCTCCCAGATGTTTTTCCACCCTTTCAATGGTTTGTGCAATTTCCGGGAATTTATAAATATCGGTTTTAGTTCTGACCCGGACGTTTTTTAATACCTGCGGATAAACCGTCATGATACGCCTCAGAGAGGAAAGAGGCTCATCTGCGAGCTGCATTGCTTCGATAAGCCTCAGGGCCGTCATTATTCCGTCTCCCGAGGTATGGTGGTCCAGAAAAATCATGTGCCCGGAATCTTCTCCGCCCATCACTGCTCTGTTTTTACGCATTTGCTCAAGCACGTAACGGTCGCCGACGTCTGTTGCAATGTGGCTGATATCCATTTCCTTTAAAGCATTTATAAGCCCCAGGTTGCTCATGACAGTGCTTACCACCAGGTTGTTTTTAAGCATGCCGGCCTGTTTCATATGATTTGCGCATATGGCCAGGACATGATCGCCCGTAACCGGTTCTCCGTTCTCATCTACCGCAATGAGCCGATCACCGTCTCCATCGAATGCGAGTCCGATATCAGCGCCTTTTTCGCGCACCTTCTCCTGCAAGGTTTCAATATGCTGGGACCCGCAATTCTCGTTGATATTAAGCCCGTCCGGCCGATTGGCAATAGCGGTAACACTTGCTCCCAGTTCCGAGAACAGCCGCGGCGCTATCATTGAAGTCGCGCCGTTTGAACAGTCCAAAACAATGCGCAATCCGTTCAAATTATTTATTTTTCCCAGGCTTCTTTTGAGAAACTCTATATATCGGTCCCAGGCATCCAACATATGATTAATACCCCCGAGTTTTTCAGGGGGTGCGGGAACAAGGCCTTGCCCCGGATTCAAAGCCAGATTTTCAATGCGCTCTTCTTCGGCTGCTTCCAGCTTGTAGCCAAGACTGTTGAAAATCTTGATGCCGTTGTCTTCAAACGGGTTGTGTGAAGCCGAGACCATGATTCCGGCATCCGCGCTGTTTATGGTGGCAAGATATGCAATGGCAGGGGTGGGGATAATGCCCGCCAGATACACGTCCGCCCCGGCCGAACATATGCCTGCAGCAAGGGCCGCCTCGAGCATGTCTCCCGAGAGTCTGCCGTCTTTTCCGATAAAAATCCTCGCTCGATTGTTTGTTTTCAAAACCGCCGCAACAGCTCTGCCCACGTTTAACGCAAGCTCGGGGGTTATGGGATACCGGTTGGCCACGCCGCGAATGCCGTCTGTGCCGAAAATCGACTCCATGATCTTGTAAAGTTCTCCTGTTTTTTTGTGTTCATCTGATGTCAAGACCCTCGAACAAATCCCGCCACTGCTCTACCAGGCTATCTATAATTTCCTGGAGCCAGTCGGATCCCAGTTCGGCGTGATCCGCTCCAAGAGACTGGATCACACGTATATAATCATCGTTTCCGTAAATTGCGATCTGCCGGTTTAACTGCTCCAGAAACTTTCCCTTTTTTTCCGGATTTTCAACGGCCCCGGCCTCTGCTGTGCCAAGCTCTTTTTCCAAAGGCTTAATATTAAATTTTGGGGTCTGGCGAACCGCCAGTTCTTCAAGACGGCGGATACGTTCCCTGATGCAGCCGTCCATGGTCTTTAACAGCCCCTTAAAAAGGGGTTCCGGCATATTCTCGGACATGAAAAGGTACCGCACGTTTACATACCAGTGTCGCAATGCATGGAGGCTTGCTATATAGTACAGATTATTTGTCACCAGACGCCCGATATTACGGACTTCGTTTCCGCCCTTATACGGCAGATTGCCTGACCGAGCGGCCCCGCCGAATATCAGTCTGCCGGGTCTATGCTCGTCTTTCCGGTTTATCGTGCCGGCCGCAGTCACCGTGCCATAGGCAAGCCTGCAGGGTCCCACCAGGCCGCCCTGCCCGCCCAGAAAAACCGGCGGCTGATTTAACATCACCCCCTTTGCCACATCTCCGATCAGCGAGGGGGTTGCCTTGTCCTGCTGCGGGGTATAGTTGAAATGAACATAGGAACTGCCCACTTCGCTGTGATTTTTCCGGCTGGTTCCTCCGGCCATCAGGCAATCGCAGAAATTAATCAGACTGCCCAGAGTTACGAACGGAAACAGAATGGTCTGCTTTAACCCAGCGCTGTGAGCTGCGCTTGCTTCTTCTTCCAGTATTGTGCCGTCTCTTACATGTGCGCACGATCCTACAGATGATTTTTTTAGAAAAACCGAGCCTTTAAAGTATCCTCCTTTAAGTGATACTTCAGGCCCCACAAAGCAGTTTTCAACCGTGGCGGGCGCTTCTTTTCCGATTTCCGCCCCCCGGCATATCAGGGTTTCCCGGCCCCGGATACGGGTTCCCGGATGAATAGTCACCCCCTGCTCTATTTGATCCGGAGCCAACTCGGGGCCGATATAAATACTTTCCGGATTTAAAAGCTCCACACCTTTGGCAATAAGACTTCCAATCATTTTTTATGCGCCCTGTTTTTTATTGCAAGCAATAGTCCCCGGTTCCAAGGTTAAATGCTCTTAAATCTGTAGCAATTATCTGTTTTCTTGTCCATGGATTTTGCTGAAAAAATCCTGATATCAAGTTGTTAAGACAAACTGCACTTGAAGCACACCAATTTTTGTGTTACAAAATTTATACATAAAGGCTTGAAGGCAGACGAAAAATAAACGATTTCAACATATCGCGCACACTGATCGGATAAATGGAAAAACAGAAATATCGACTTCTTACCAGAAGCGACCTGGACGGATTAATCTGTGCCGTATTAATGCGGTACATAGAGATTGTCGATGATATTGTGTTAATTGATCACCCCAGTGTAATGCAGGAGGGGCGCATTAAGGTAACAAACAGGGATATTATCAGCAACCTCCCCTATGTTGCGGGATCCAATCTGGCATTTGACCATCATATCTCCGAGACCATCAGAAACCGCAAAAACCCGTGTCATATCATCGACCCTGACGCGCCTTCAGCCGCCCGGGTCATATACGAATACTACGGAGGCAAATCAAAGTTTCCAGAATTTTACGACAATATAATGGAAGCTGTGGACAAGGCCGATTCCGGCAAGTTTTCCAGCAGGGAAATCCTTCACCCAACCGGCTGGGCCCTTCTTAATTTCCTGGTGGACAAACGTACCGGGATCGAAGATTGGGGAAAATTCGCCATATCTGAAAATGAATTCAAACTCCGGTTAATCGAGTGGATCGGAAAGATGCCCGTGGACGAAATCCTGCGCTTGCCTGATGCAGCGCAGCGAGCAGAGGTTTATTTTCAATATGAGATGAAGTACAAAGAACAACTTTCATCCAGCGCGACCTTAAAACATAATATTGTGGTAATAGACTGCCGGGCAAAACAGCGCATTTATCCCGGCAATCGGTTTATAGTTTATGCCATGTATCCCCAGTGCAACGTCTCGATACAGATTAAACATGAGCCGGAAGAAGGGAAAACTACTTTTTCCGTGGGGAAATCCATTATCAACACCACGTCTTATGCCAATATCGGGCAGTTGATGTTAAAATACGGAGGCGGCGGGCACAGGGCGGCAGGCGCGTGCCATGTACCTGAACATCAAACGGAAAAAGTGCTCGCCGAACTCATCAAAGAATTAAGCGACGTGGTCGGTAGTCGGTAGCCCTGGCCTGTAGTCAGTGATCAGTGGTCGGTAATTAAAACTCCACGAAGAAAGGATTTTTATATGACTGCCTCGTCCCTGCAAACAAAGACATGGAAAAAACTGGAAGCCTCAGCCGAACGGATGGCGCTGCCTGAAAATCATCTCAAGCATCTCGTCAGCCAGAAAGACCGGTTTTCCGGGTTTTCCTGTTCGGGCGGAGGGCTTTTTCTGGATTATTCACGTCAAAGGGTGGATCATGACGTAATGCGCCTGCTCCGGGAACTGGCAGAAGAATTGGATGTACGGCAGATTTTCTCTGATACGGTAAACGGTGCGGTTATAAACAGGACGGAAAATCGTGCCGCCCTGCATACCGCGGCAAGAGACTTTTCCGGACGGCCGGTTTATGCAGAGGGTACGGATGTCATGCCCGAAATCCGCCGGGTCAGAGAAGAAATCCGGGATTTTTCCGATCAGGTGCTTAAAGCAAAACTTGTCGGAACAACAGGAAAACCCTTCAGGCATGCGGTTGTCATCGGAATAGGCGGATCGTATCTGGGAACCCAATTCGTGGCTTCAGCCCTTCAGTCTATGGCTGACAACGGAATTGAACTGCATTTCCTCTCCAACGTGGACATCGATTGTTTCGGTACGATTGTCGAGCAAGTAGATCCGGAAGCAACTCTTTGGATCGTGATTTCCAAGAGCTATACCACCACCGAAACTTCGGCAAATGAAAATCTGGCAAAAAATTTTCTGCTCAGATGCGGGTTGACCCCGGAAGATCACATGATCGCAATTACCAGCAAGGGAAGTCCCGGGGATGATCCATCAAACCCGGTGCGCCAGGTCTTTCATATGTTTGATTTTATCGGCGGGCGCTTTAGTGTCAGCTCGGCGGTCGGCGGAGTGCCGTTAAGCCTGTATCTGGGATACGACTGCTTTGAAAAATTTCTAAAGGGTGCGGAAGAAATGGATCGTCATGCCCAAAGCGCGCCTGCGGAATCCAATCTGCCGCTTATCAGTGCGCTGATCAGCATCTGGAACAACAATTTCCTCGGATACCCGGCATGTGGCATCATTCCCTACTCTACCCCACTTTCCAGGCTGCCGGCCCATATACAGCAGTTATACATGGAAAGCACCGGCAAGGCTGTAACCCAGAAAGGCGAGCCCGTCGGGATCGACACCGGCGTGATAATGTTCGGAGAACCGGGAACAAACGCCCAGCACTCATTTTTTCAGCTCGCCCACCAGGGACGCCCCGTCCCAATGGATTTTCTCGGCGTGGTCAGGCCGCATCACAGCGGATACAAAAACGCCTCAAAAGGAGTTACAAATCACCAGGAGCTGTGGGCAAATCTGATTGCACAGCCGCAGGCGCTTGCGTGCGGAAGCACCAATGAAGCTCAGCCCGCACGCAATTTTCCGGGCAACCGGCCTTCTTCCGTAATCCTGCTTTCTTCGTTGTCGCCTGAAAACATCGGCAGACTGCTTGCTTTCTACGAAGCCAGGACCGTGTACGAAGCTTTTATATGGGATATAAATCCGTTTGATCAGTACGGGGTGGAACTGGGCAAAACCATGGCCTCAGGGATAAGAGAGCAGATGGCGGATAGAAACAATGATCCCTGCCGCTCCTTTGACACCGGAGAGCCTATTGCAGACGCCTACCTGGAGATACTGTTTTCAAACCTGTAAATCATGGCCCCCCAGGTTACGCCTGCACCGAGACCCGCAAACAGCACTGTGTTCGAAGAGCCGATAACCCCTTTTTCCAGGGCTTCATCCAGCGCTATGGGAATGCTGCCTGCAGTAGTGTTACCAAAACGCTGAATATTGTGATATATTTTTTCTTCAGCGATATTTAGCGCCTTCTGAAAACCCATATTAATCCGCATGTTTGCCTGATGGGGGATGATAAGATCGATGTCTTCGAGTTTCAGTCCGGCTTTTTCAAGTGTCGCATAAGTGACTTCCGGAAGCCGCGTCAATGCGAGCTTATATACGTATCTGCCGTCCATTACGGGATACTGCCTTCCTTGATCTATCATCTCATGCGTGATTCGGGGTATCTCCCGGGAGGCCGGCGCTTCCGCAATAAGTGCATCCGCATATTTACCCTGCGAATGAAGTGATGCAGCCATAATTCCAACCTGCCTCTCTGTTTCC
>JAIPDT010000017.1 GCA_021737545.1 Desulfobacteraceae bacterium | reverse complement strand
ATGACCCCAACGGCTGCAAAAAGGTTTTTCTGCAACTCAAATCTCATGTTGAAAAGCACGCTGATATCAATCCTGAGTTTGTCGCCAGGCCGGGCCTGACATATTCTTTTCGCGTCGTGCGCACCGGACAGACCGAACGCCCCCTTTTTGCATTAATCGACGTAATTGATGAAAACCCGCGCTGGCTTTCGGTCTGCTTTTATGAGGACATGATAACAGACCCTGAAGAATACGGCGACCTGGTGCCTGAAGGATTGATGGGCGAAGATGGGTACTGTTTTGATGTGGATGAAAACAATTCCATCTTTGCGGACTATATCTGCAAACGCCTGAATGAGGCCTATGAAAGCGCTTCTGTTTAAAGCGAGATTTTTTGACTAATCAGGAGACAATCAGATGATGCGCCGTATTAGACAATTTTTGCTTCTATTCCTTGTCTGCCTGACTGCCGCAGCCTGCGCAACAGTGCCTGTTACCGGCCGCCGCCAGCTCAGCCTGATACCTGCGGATACCATGCTTTCGATGAGCTATCAGCAGTATGATCAGTTCCTCGATGAACACGAATTAAGTGACAGCAAGTCGGACAGGGAGATGGTCAAACAGGTGGGCAAAAACATTGCCGCTGCAGTGGGAAAATACATGAAACAGAACGGTATGGAAGACCGACTGGATAACTACAACTGGGAATTTCGCGTGGTAAAAGACGATTCCGTTAATGCGTGGTGCATGCCGGGCGGTAAAGTGGTAGTCTATACCGGCATTCTACCGGTCACAGAAAACAGAACCGGTCTTGCGGTGGTAATGGGACATGAAATTGCCCATGCAGTAGCAGAGCATGGAAACGAGCGCATGAGCCAGGGCATGCTTGTCCAGTTCGGGGGAGTAGCACTTGCCAAGGCCTTGGAAACAAAACCCGCGGTAACCCGGCAGCTCTGGATGGCGGCCTATGGCGCAGGTTCACAGGTCGGGCTTCTTCTTCCCTACAGCCGCTTACAGGAAAAGGAAGCTGACCGCCTGGGCCTGGTTTTCATGGCCATGGCAGGATACGATCCGCGCGCTGCAGTTAATTTCTGGCAGCGCATGGCCGAAAAAAAGGAAGGGAAAAACCCGCCCGAATTTTTGAGCACCCATCCGGCAGACCAAACCCGCATCTCCGATATCAAGTCGATGATCCCCGAGGCAATGCAGTACTACAAGAATTGAACGGTATAATTGTGTTGACAATTGATTGAATATTTATATATTTGAATAACTATTCAATCTATTGTCCGGAGCGTACACATGGATGAAAAGAAAACCGATATCTGCGAAGAATTCTGTTTTGACAGGTCTTCAGTGAACTATGTCCAGGAACGTATGCTCGACGAAAAAGAGCTGGAACTCATGACAGAGATTTTCAAGGCCCTGGGGGACAGGACCAGGAGCAAAATCCTGCATGCTCTGGCCCAAAAAGAACTTTGCGTCTGCGATCTGTCTGTCGCACTGAACATGAGCACATCCGCCGTCTCCCACCAGCTTCGGATTTTAAAGGGCGCGCGGCTGGTGAAGTATCGACGGGAAGGGAAAAATATTTATTACTCCATGGACGATGAACACATCACCCTGTTGTTTCAGCAGGCTCTGGAACACGTGCGACATAATTGACAGTTTCGTAAAAAGCTGTTTATCCCGCCAGGGCTGTATTTTTGCAAAAAGACAATCCGTAAGCACCTTGGCTGATCGGCGATGCGAAAAAGGAGTTTCCTCGCTCCAGGAGCCTCCCGGAGTCTCAATTTCCGCTCGGAAACCCGCTTTTCCGCACCGCCGTCAGGGCAACGAAGTGCAATTTCGTAAGAGCGCAAAAAAAGGATTTCCTTGGAAGTCAATTTTTAGATGGCAAAGTAAAAAGTTCAAGATCAAGGCGCGCAAATATCGAGGAATGCAGCGTACTTAATCGTACATGAAATTCCGGAGATATGCAGCGCAACGCAGATATTGGACTTTTTACTTTGCCATCATAATTAACGCCTGAAAAAATATACTGGTTTATTTAAAGGAACCAAAACCATGAAATACGTAATGCAGGGTTTAAATTGTGCAAACTGTGCGGCAAAAATCGAAAAAAAGCTAAACAGGCTCGAAGGGGCCTCCGGGGTTAGCGTTAATTTTGCCGCAAAAACAATCTTTCTGGACCCTGAACACGAAAAAGCGGCTCAGGAAGTCATAGACAGAATTGAACCCGGAGTGCGTCTTATACCAGAAGAAAAGAAAGATACAAGTAATCCGCAAAATGAGAATTATGGTGTAAGGGGAAAATTGATAAGGATCGGCCTGGCTGCCGTATTCTTTGCCCTTGGCCTGATTTTCCGCCAGAAACTACACGATACGCCGTATATGTTCGGCGAGTTTGCCGTGTTTTTGACATCCTATCTGCTGGTGGGCAGTTCCGTGATCTGGACGGCGGTTAAAAACCTCGTTCGCGGCCGGCTCTTTGATGAAAATTTTCTGATGACTGTTGCCACTGTCGGCGCCATTGCCATTCATCAGCTACCGGAAGCGGTTGGAGTAATGCTTTTTTTTGCAGTTGGCGAATACTTCCAGGAACGTGCGGTTAACCGTTCCAGACGTCACATATCCGAACTCATGGATGTAAGGCCGGATTACGCCAACCTGGTCAAACAGGGACAAAGTCAAAGAGTATCCCCGCAAGACGTTGAGGTAGGACAGATCATCGAGATCAAGCCCGGAGAAAAAATCCCCCTGGACGGCCAAGTGATCAGTGGCACATCCTTTGTGGACACCTCGGCCCTGACAGGGGAATCCGTGCCCAGGAAAGTGGAAGAAGGCGACAGCATTCTTTCCGGATCTATAAATGACAACGGCCTTTTGCAGGTTAAAGTAAGCAAAAAATTCTCAGAGTCCTCGGTCTCCAGGATTCTGGAACTCGTGGAAAATGCTGCATCAAGAAAGGCTCCGACCGAGCAATTCATAACCCGTTTTGCCAGATGGTACACGCCTGCGGTTGTTTTCGGCGCCCTGGCCATCGCATTTATCCCGCCTTTGCTTATTTCCGGGGCAGCCTTTTCGGACTGGATATACCGGGCACTAATCCTTCTGGTCATCTCCTGTCCCTGCGCACTGGTTATCTCCATTCCTCTGGGATATTTCGGAGGTATCGGAAGCGCTTCCCGCGCCGGCGTACTGATCAAAGGGGCCAATTTTTTGGAAGCCCTTACCAAGGTCCATACAGTGGTTTTTGACAAGACCGGCACCTTGACGAAAGGTGTTTTCAAGGTAAACGAAATAATCACCAGAAACGGTTTCAGAAAAGAAGACATTCTCGGCTGGGCCGCCCTGGGAGAAGCGCACTCCAACCATCCTATTGCCCGGTCCATAAAAGAAGCTTATGGAAAAGAAGTGCAATCCGACCGAATTGAAGAATATCAGGAGATCAAGGGGCACGGTATCAAGGCCCAAAGCGGGGGCAAAACAATTCTGGTTGGAAACGACAGGCTGCTGCACAGAGAGAAAATCGAGCATAACGACTGCGATGTGGAAGGCACGGTGGTCTATGTGGCTGTGGACGGAACTTATGCCGGATACCTGATAATAGCAGATGAAGTCAAAAAAGACAGTGTCGCTGCAGTGCAAAGCTTGAAAAAACAAGGCGTAAAACAAACCGTCATGCTGACCGGGGATGATGAAAATGCTGCAAAACATATAGCCGGCTTGCTGGGCATAGATATCTATTACGCGCAATTGCTGCCGCAGGATAAAGTGGAAAAACTCGAAGAAATCGAGGCACGGCTGGGCAAGGATGAAAAACTGGTCTTTGTGGGCGACGGAATCAATGACGCGCCAGTTCTTGCCCGGGCACATATCGGCGTGGCTATCGGGGCATTAGGAGCGGATGCAGCCATTGAAGCCGCGGACGTGGTGCTCATGGACGGGAATCCCGGGAAACTGTCCCGGGCAATCAGTATTGCAGATTACACAAAAAAAATCGTGCTGCAAAACATTGCCATAGCCCTGGGGATCAAGGCGGTTTTTGTAGTGTTAGGGGCAATGGGTATGGCAACCATATGGGAAGCGGTTTTTGCTGATGTAGGCGTAGCACTGATCGCCATTTTCAATGCAACCAGAACCTTGAAATATTCAAGCCGCCGTTCGTGGACAAGCACTGCCAAAGCCGGTATTATTCCTGAATATTAACCGGATCACACCGCCTTCCAGAGGCAGTCGGCAAAGTAGCGCCCGGAATCGAGATATTGGCCCGCAGTTTCAAAACCGCTGTCTTCTGCCAGCTTGCGGATCTGCGGCAGTGAAAATTTATAAGAGGATTCCGTGTGAATCGCTTCCCATGGTTCAAATGCAAAGGTTTCAGACAAAGCTTCAATGCGCACCTTTTGAGGACGCTTACTGATCAGATAACTCTGGATTCCGCCTGATACCTCATCCCAGGTGCTGAAATAGCGGAAGGCGTTCAAGTCGAAATCTCCGCCCAGTTCCCGATTGATCCGGGCCAGTATGTTTTTGTTAAATTGTGCGGTCACGCCCAGCGAATCATTATATGCACGGATCATGAGTTCTGCGTCCTTGACAAGATCGAATCCCACCAGAACCATATCCCCGGGATTAAGTGAGCCGCGCAGATTGTTTAAAAACTCCGCCCGAGCACGGGAGGAAAAATTACCGATAGTAGAGCCCAGAAACAGCGCCACGTTCATGCCGCAATCCTGGCTTGCCAGCCATTTGAGCCCGTCGAAATAATCCGAAACCATTCCTCTTACCCGCAAATCCGGAAAGGAGCTGCGCAGATTTTTGGCGCATTTGCGCACTGCCGCCCCGGAAATATCGAGCGGCACATAGGTGAATTCATTGCCTGAATTTATCAAATGCCCGATTAAAATCCGGGTTTTTTGCCCGTCTCCGGCGCCCAGCTCAACCAGGTTCACCGGGTTTTCCCTGATTGTTTCAGCTAAAACCGCCCCGTATGTTTCAAGGATCTCTGCCTCGCACCCGGCCGGATAATATTCCGGAAGGCTCATGATGCGGGAAAAAAGCTCAGTGCCTACATCATCATAAATATACTTGCAGGGAAGACTTTTGCAGGTTTGGGACAAACCGTGCAAAACATCCCGGGCAAATTCGCCTTCCGCGGCTTCATAATCGAAGTCCTGGTTTTTATTTACGACTTCTGCGCTTTTCATAGTTTCCTCCCGGTGTTTGAGCGTCACATCTACCTGCAGGGCACGAAATGCACGATGTTTTTTGATTCTGTAAGCGTCTTTTCCAGCTTTTTCAAAACTCTTTCCACCTCATCCCGGGTGTTGTGCCGGCCCAGAGAAAACCGCAGGGCGCAATGGGCCTCCTCCTTGCTCAGGCCCATTGCCAACAGCGCATGCGAGGGCTCGGAGGAGCCGGAATGGCATGCAGAACCCGATGAAAAGCAGATACCGTGCCTGGCCATTTCAAGCACCACTGATTCCCCCCGGAATCCGGGCAGAGTAATGTTAAGCGTATTCGGCAGTCTGTGCCGCGGATGGCCGTTTAACCGGCAGTCTCTGATGATCGTACCGATACCCGTCCAAAGCCGGTCGCGCAGGTCCTGGAATCGCTTTGCATCCGACAGGGTTTCGGGAATCCGCTCTGCAGCCCTGGCAAAGCCGGCAATGCCAGGCAGGTTTTCCGTGCCAGAGCGCAGGCCGAATTCCTGGCCTCCGCCGTGGACCAGAGGTTCCATATCCACGCCCTTTGCTATGTAGAGCGCACCAACACCTTTGGGTCCATACACCTTGTGGGCTGAAACACTCAGCAGATCAATGCCCTCAAGGTAAATGGGGATTTTCCCAAAAGCCTGGACCGCATCCGTATGAAACAAGGCTCCGCGATCCCGGGCAATTTCGGCCAGCTCTGATACGGGCTGGATGGTGCCGGTTTCATTGTTGGCAGTCATGATCGAAACCAGGGCTGTTTGCCCGGATATGGCCGCCTCCAGATCAGCAGGCCTGACCCGGCCGGTTTGGTCAACCCCCAGGTAAGTTACCCTGTATCCTCCGGATTCAAGCCATCTGCAGGTATTTAAAACCGCGGGGTGTTCAATCACTGAGGTAATAATGTGATTGCGCTTCTTGTCACAACAGGCAAGCGCCCCCTTAATCGCCAGGTTGACGGCTTCAGTTCCCCCGCCTGTAAACACCAGGCGCCGCACTGTGCACCCGAGTGCTCCTGCGGTTTTTCTGCGGGCTTCATCAAGTATTTTTCCGGCCGAAATCCCCCGGGAATGAATACTGGAGGGATTGCCGTAAACCTCCATGGCTTGGGTCACGGCATCGCGGACCTCGGGATCCATGGGCGTGGTGGCGTTGTGATCCAGGTAGATTGGTTCTTCTGCCTGCGTCTGATGCTGACTGCCTATTGGAATTTCGTCTGCGGTGAGATCCTCGGATCCGATCTCCAGGCGATCTTCTGCATCTGCTTTTTCCACCTCGCAGAGCAGACATTTATACACCGGAAACCCCGAGATGGGGTCGTACTGATCCAGATCTGTTAAATCATTTACATTGGTCTGCTGCCAGGCTTCCGGCCCCACCGGACCCCCGCAGGCATGATTGGCGTCAATGCTTCCAGGGGCGATATCGTCAGTAACCCTGGCCCGCATGCAGACCGCCCCCCGAACAGTTTTAATGCGAACCTTGTCACCGTTTTCAATTCCCCGGACCTCCGCGTCCGAGCTATTGAGGATTACCGAGGGTTCAGGCCGGTGGCGGTTTAAAGACCCGATGCCGTGATGCTGGGTATGAAAACTGGTCCGCAGGCGCGCCCCGGAGTTAAATATCAGGGGATAGTGCTCTGCCAGATCCGGCCGGGTCCTGGGGCCTTCGGCAGGCGGCGTAAAAACCGGGAGCGAATCATAGCCGTATTCCTCAAGAATCCCGGAAGCGATTTCAAATTTACCGGAAGGGGTTTCAAAGCCGGGCTGACCGTCGCTGCGCAAAAGCCCCTTTTCCCATTTCCGGTACTGCATCATGTCTGTTTCAACCGATACGGTCCCGCCTGCGGCTTTTACATCATCATAGGTAAATCCTGAGCCCTTTAGCACGTAATCAAACATCTCGCGTTCAGTCTGCGGATAAAGATGGCCGTAGCCAAGGCGGTCCGCCAGTTCGGCCAGAATGAAAAAATCGCTTCTGGCCTCTCCCATGGGCTCGATCATGCGCTCGCGGATTCGAAAAAGCGACCCGTAGACCATGTAGGATTCTATTTCATAATGGGTGGTGGCGGGCAGCACAATATCGGCATAAGCCGAGTCCGCTGTAAGCTGCCGGTCGATGCAGACCAGGAAATCCAAAGCGTTTAAGGTCTTTTTCCACACCTCCGGCTGCGGCCAGGCCGTGACGATCGAGCCCCCCTGGATGATCAGCCCGCGGATCTTGTAGGGCTTTTCTTCGAGCACCGAGCGGGGCAGATCAATGGCGTGAGCCTCGTCGCGGTATCTGACATAAACAGGAAACCGGTCCTTTCCGATGCGGATTCCTGTATCAGGATTCTTGATCAACCCTTCGCGATTTATGGGAAAATTGTTTCCGGGCATCATGAAACAGCTTCCGCCCGGGACATCAAGCTGGCCGGCAAGCGCCCAGAGTACCTGGGTTGCCCTGATGCTCTGCAGGCCGGAATTGGAAAACTCCATACCGGTATACATCAGCTGAGAGGCCCCTCTTGAAAAAGCCAGTTTGCGTGCCAGAGTCACCACTGTTTCCGCTGGCACCCCTGTTATCTCTTCAACCACTTCCGGTCTGTAATGCTGGACATAAGAGTCAAATTCATCAAACCCCTTTGTCCAATCCCGCACAAAGGGCTCGTCATAAAGCTCTTCACGGATAAGGACGTTGCACATCCCCAGGGCCAGGGCGCCGTCGGTCCCGGGGCGAACAGGGATCCAGTCTGCGTTTGTGAGCTTGACGGTTTCGGTGCGGCGCGGATCTATAACCACCACCTCGGCGCCCCGCCTGTTTGCGGCCAGAATCCTGCGCATGTCAACCGGCGGCAGATCGGTTGCCGGATTGGCGCCCCACACCACGATCAGATCCGAGTTCTCCATATCGTTGAACATGTTATTTAAGATACTGCCGAAAGTTACATGGGGCGCGATCATGCCGTAGGACACGTAGCAGAGCGCCCCCACGCCCATGGTATTGGGAGAGCCGAACGGAAACAGCACACTGCTGGCAGAAGATACCATAACGTCTTTTGGCTGAAAAACATCGCAATAGGCCAGCTCAAAGGTGCCGACACCGGTATAGATAGCGGTTGCCTCTGCGCCGCAATCGGTCTTTATCTCTCCAAGCCTGTCGGCAATAGTATCGAGGGCTTCATCCCAGGAAATCCTTTCGAATTCATAAGTTCCTTTTGGTCCTTTCCGCTTCATTGGGTAGCGCAGGCGGTTTTCTGAATAAATAATGTCAGGGCTGTGCTCGCCAAGCTTGCACAAAATACCCATCTCTGATTCTTCATCAGGCCGAACCTTTACAATGCGGCCTTTTTCGTCATACTCAGCCACTACCCAGCAGCCTGCACTGCATATTCCGCAGATGCCCCGCTTTTCTTTATGGGATAATTTTCCAGCCATAATCTCTTAACCCGTTTTGTTTACAATTCATCTCAGCACCTCGAAATTTAATCAAAACGCCGCAAATATATTATAAAATCATAACCGCATTTTGATTGAATGCCACTTTCTATCCGCAGTTCCAAAAATTCAAATAAAGATATTGACAGAATCGTGAAATAGTCGTTTCTGGGCGACATCTGAGCATTTGTGATGAGTCATTACAATACCCCTCTTAAATTTGCACAATATCTCTGAACGGTTATTTTTAATAAACCGATTTCGGCAAAAGAATATAAAGAGGGATACTAAATCGAGGAGAAGTTTCAATGACAAAAATTATATTCATTTACCAGGACAGAGACCTCTGGAGCCAAAAGGAAGTTGCAGCCGAACTCCGCCTTGAAGGGTATGATGTAAATCCGATCCACCTGGAATCAATTGATTTTAGCAATTTGACAGATTTTGATGCGGATTTGGTCATAGTTCCTCTGCACCCGGACGTGCCGGCAACATGGGGTGCTTACCTGGACCTTAGGCATAGTCTTCCTGAGCACCCTGTTCTGGCTTATATGCGTCACCATAAAGTAAATGGGCTGAAAGCCGCAATCGAAAACATTTTCGATCAAAGGAGAAAAAAAGCTCAGATGAGCGGTAAATCCCGCTGACGCCAAGGCCGAACCAAGGATGCCTTTAAGTCGCGTTTCTTCCATCTATTTCCGTCACGCACGCCGGGCGGGGCAGCCAGGCGTTATAAGGAAAGGCTTCGTAAAGGCCGCTAATGCATATGGGCACCACCGGCAACTTCAGATTGAGGGCCAAATATCCGATCCCCGCATAAACGGCTGTATGTTTCCGTCTCTGGTCATCATGACTTCCGGAAAAACCAGGGGGGCAATATCCCAAATCGCAAAGCTCGCCCGAGTAGAGAAGGGTATTTCGCAAGAGCCCAACTGTCCGGAGGAATTAAGTGAATCATAGCGGCTTGCATTTTTAGTGATTTTTTGCTTTCATGCCATGGAAGTTTCAGATAACTGCATGTTTTTTTTAAATCATGCCCCCGGAACGGTTGGCTTAAAAATATTAGGAGTTTGTATTGTACGCATTTCTTACCCGGATTGATGCAATACCCGCTATTGTCCGCATAGCGGTAATTTTTGTTCTGGTCCTCTTGATGATCAAGCGCAACTGGTCACTGGGCAATGCTTTTTTGGCCGGATCGATTGGTATGGGTATTATCTTTGGTATGGGACCGCCGGCCATCGCCCGTTCAGTGGGCATGTCTCTGATACACCCTAAAACCCTGAGCCTGGCAGCAGTGATTTCATTGATCCTGGTGCTAAGCCACTCCCTTGAAAATTCAGGCCAAATGTCCCGCCTGCTCGATAGTTTCAAGGGGCTGATCCGAAGTCCGAAAGTAAACATGGTCACCTTTCCGGCATTAATCGGCTTGCTGCCCATGCCGGGCGGGGCCATTTTCTCGGCCCCCATGGTCAAGACTCTGGGATATGAACACCAACTGTCACCTGCGCATTTGAGCTATACCAACTATTGGTTCCGGCATATCTGGGAATATTGGTGGCCCTTATACCCCGGGATTTTATTGACCACGGCATTGGCGGATGTCGATTTGTGGCGACTGGTGGGTTTTACTGGACCCTTGACCATCATTTCCTTGACAGTCGGATATTGGCCACTTCGTGGTTTGTTCGGCACACCCGAAGCACCTGCAGCGCGAAAAGCAGCCCTGCCTTTTTTCAGGGAGCTCTCACCAATCATTTTTGTAATCGTGTTCGGGCTGATCTTAGGTTTGCTTTTTTCCTCGCTATTCCCCTCGTTCCTTCTGCCTGTTGCCAAAGAGATCGGACTTATAATGGCCTTGCTGGTTGCTCTGTTTTGGGTGTGGCGGGCTAATCACATGGACTGGAACTCCTGCTGGGCCATTGTTAAAAACCCGAACCTGATTAAAATGATCTATATGGTAGCAGCGATATTGATTTTTAAAGGCATTCTGGAAGACAGTCAGGCGGTGGCCCGGGTCAGCCGGGAAATGCTGCAGTGGGATATTCCCTTATTACCCATAGCCATGCTGCTGCCGTTTCTCGTCGGTGGAGTGGCTGGCATTACGATCGCTTTTGTGGGCACCACCTTTCCGATTTTAATTTCATTAATTAACACGGTGGGAAACAATGACTTACTGCTGCCGTATCTTATGCTGGCCCTTGCCAGCGGCTTTGCCGGAGTGCTTCTATCCCCTCTGCACCTTTGTTTTCTTCTGTCAAACGAATACTTCCGGACAACCCTTATCCCGGTTTACAAAATCATGCTGGTGCCGTTGCTCTCTTTGCTGATCAGCGCCTTTGTTTATTTTGAGATTTTGTGCTACTGGATGGGCTGATCCGGGTGACTATTAACTGGATCTGCTAAAATTTATAAAAAAAAGGGTTTACAGACCTTCACGCCCATAAACCCTTGCAATCTTTGGTAGGCGCGAGCAGACTTGAACTGCTGACTTCTACCGTGTCGGGGTAGCGCTCTACCACCTGAGCTACGCGCCTTTAATTTGTCTGGAAAATATATCAATCCGGGTTAATCTGTCAAGGGAAAAAGCCTGTCGAAAAGTATTCGGGATATCATGAAAAAATCATTCTGGATCAAATCAAGTCTGCTTTTGATAGCAGCGATTGCCTGCGGGGCGGTCGCGGCGGCCGTGTTTGCGGGCATGCGGGACTTGCCAGAAATTCGGGCCCTGGAAAACTATGAGCCTTCGTCTGTATCGCGGATTTATTCCGAAGACAGAGTACTGCTGGCAGAGCTCTACGTGGAAAAAAGAGTTTCGGTGGACCTGGAACAGGTCCCGGACGACCTGGAAAACGCCCTGCTTGCAACCGAAGACCAAAAATTTTATGAACACAGCGGACTGGATTTGAAAGGCATCCTGCGGGCGATGATAAACGACCTTAAGTCATGGTCTTTTGAGGAAGGCGCCAGCACAATTACCCAGCAGCTTGCAAAAACCCTGTTTCTTACCCCTGAGAAATCCCTGGAACGCAAGTTCAAGGAAGCTGTTCTGGCGCTTCAGATGGAGCGGCGCTACACCAAGGACGAAATCCTGGAACTTTACTTAAATCAGGTGTATTTCGGCAGCGGCGCATACGGGGTGGAAACGGCGGCCCGAACCTATTTCTCCAAGCCTGTCTCTGAACTGAAAGTGGAAGAATGCGCACTTATCGCCGCCCTGCCGAAGGCTCCCTCCACGTATTCCCCTCTGATCAACCCGGAGCTTGCGGTCCAGAGGCGCAATACCGTTTTAAAGCAGATGCTCGAGATCGAAAAAATCAATAGAAAGACCTATGAAAAAGCGATCGAGACCTCATATACCACGCCTGAAAAAACTTCGAAAAACAGCAGGAAAGCGCCCTATTTCGTTGATTTTGTAAAACGCAGGCTCGAGGACAAGATCGGCTCGGATATGCTATACAAGGGCGGAGTGACAATATTTACCACTCTTTCCTGGAAACTGCAGCAGGCGGCAAAACACGCTGTGAAACAAGGCATATCAGAACTGGCCAAAAGGATGGAAAAAAACGGTCTTTCCGGAAATCCGCCCCAGGCCGCCCTGGTGGCGGTAAATGTGGAGCCCGGCGGCATCCCCGCCAGGGCCGGCGGAAGCGACTACACTGAAAGTAGCTACAACCGGGCCGCCATGGCCCGCCGTCAGCCCGGATCCGCCTTCAAGCCTATAATATATGCCTGCGCGGTTGAAAACGGATTCGACCAAGATACCCTTCTGCTTGATGCACCGGCCGCATTTCCGGCAGGAAAAAGGGGGCAGGACTGGATTCCTGAAAATTTTTCCGGCACCTATGAGGGCGAGATAACCATGCGCAAGGCTCTTACCGAATCGAAAAACATCCCTGCAGTACGGATGCTCAATAAACTCGGACCTGCCGCGGCAATAGGTTTTGCCCGGGACATGGGAATAAACGCGCCTATGTCGCCCTATTTATCCATGGCGCTCGGCAGCTTCGAACTTAGCCTTTTGGAACTTACAGCCGCGTACTCCGTATTTCCCAACCAAGGCAGATTTGTGAAACCCTGTGCAGCAACGCAAGTGGTTGATCCTAAAGGCCGGGTGATCATGCGCGCCCGGCCCGAAAGACGTATGGTAATGTCACGGACAGGCGCGGCTATCATGACCGATATGCTAAAGGGGGTCATCAATGAAGGCACGGGACGCCGTGCCAGGGATCTGGGCTACGAAATCGCGGGCAAGACCGGTACTACGGACGGATACAGGGATGCTCTGTTTGTAGGCTTTTCCCCCGATGTTGCAGCCGGTGTATGGGTGGGCCGCGACGACAACGCCACACTGGGGCGTTACGAAACCGGTGCCAGGGCGGCGCTTCCCGTATGGAAATCGTTTATGAAAAAAGCGATTGAAGACCGCCCGCTTAAATATTTCGATTTCCCGGAAGAACTTGAACAGGTACAAATGGATCCGGATACCGGAAAACCGGTTCCGGAAGGAAAAGGCGTGACCGTAAGGCTGAGAAAGAAAAAATAGCTTAACTGCTATAGCACAAAACACTTGATCCAAATCCATTCAGTCGGTAAACAGGCCCTATGATAATACGCAAAGCCACAATAGAAGATATCAAGTCGATTCATTCTATCCTGAAGCACTACGGAGACAAGGGCGAATTGCTGGCCCGGCCTTTAAGCCGTTTATACGATCATGTGCGTGATTTTAGCGTGTGCGAAGATACTCAGACAAATCGGATTATAGGTTGCTGTGCATTGCAGTTTTGCTGGGAGGACCTGGCTGAAATACGCTCTCTTGCGGTCTTGGAATCATATATAGGCAAAAACATCGGAGCCCGCCTGCTGGAGACCGCATTTGAAGAAGCCCGAGAGTACAAAATTAAAAAGCTCTTTACTCTTACCTACCGACCGGACTTTTTCAAGGAACTCGGCTTTATAGTCATTGACAAGGCAGAACTGCCGATCAAGATATGGGCGGACTGCATCCACTGTGTTAAGTTCCCGGACTGCGACGAAACCGCCATGTTAAAACTGATCTGAAATTTACACATAAATCAGATTTACGCGCAGAGGGGGATGTTCCCATATACCCGGAAGGGGGAGCACATGCTGATACTTGACTGTCAGCCAGAACAATTCAGGTTTAATTTCTCTTAATTTTCCGTCTTCAGGAGGAAGCGCGGGCGCGGTATGGGCATAAGTGACCCTGAATAAAAACACCCCGTTTTTACCGTCCTGATCGAGCATATAAAAACGCTTTAGCTCCCTTACCTGCATTTCATTACGTTCGGCAACCTGCTCCATTTCCTTTTCGCTCAGACGCATGAGCACTATCTTGGTAACCCCTTGCTCGGAGTACCGATAAAGGGAACGTGATTCGCTGCTTGAAACATAAACCGTTGAAATAAAAGGAAGTCTCCGCATATACTGGGCCGCAACGCTGGCAGCGGTCCGGCGCCCCCCGCTCATCTCCGGCAACCCGTAGTATTCAAAGAACTTCTTCTGAACATCTTCAGCGTATTTCTCCCCTTTTTCATAGACATCCTTGGATATATAGCGCAGGTAACGGGCCAGATCCTCGGCAGCCTCTGCGATTGGCCAGTCTATGCGCACATGAAAATGGGAAATATAATAGCGGTGCTTGGACTTCGCATGGCTGGTATCCCGCTGGATTAACAGGGCATAGTCCACCGGCAAAAGGTCTTTTAAAAAATTATAAAAATGTACGGAGTCCAGAAATTTCTGGCTTCTGTCAAAATCCGGGCCCAGGGACAGAGTCTTGGAGCGCAGCAGATTGGTCTTGGTTGTTTTATTGGACTCGAAAAACCTGATATACTTTTTGTATGCTTCCGGTATTGTATCTTCCGCGAAAATCACCAGAAAAGAGTTATGCAGGCTGTATTCCTCCTTGGGCAGCCGGGCGCGGGGTTTTAGCTCCTTTCTTTCAACAAACGGATAGGGGATATCGTTGGTTTTAAAATTTTCATATGACTCCTTTAAAGCATGGGCCAGGATAAACTGATCAAGCTCGTCACGAAGCAATTCATAATAGGATCGCCGCAGCCTATTTTCTAAACTCAGTTCCTCCCTGGTTCGCCAGTACAAAAATTCTATCTCCTTTTAAGCAGATTCTTAACAGCGGTTTGAGGCGGGCCATAAATATATTTTATATAATCCATTTTTACTGAATTGTCAAGCTATTACCTATGATTCTGCCGTTCGGCCCATTCATAAAAGGTATTCCGGTACTTATAACCGAACATCACCAGCACTACGCTGGCAGCAAAAACCAGGGCCGTGAAAAAATACTCTCTTTCAAACAGAAACTTTCCCTGAAGACTCAGCATAAGGGTACCGGGCATCCGGCCCAGGGTGGCAATCGGCGCAAACACCCTGAAAGGAACCATGGTTACGCCGAGAAAAAGACTCATATAATCCTTGGGAAAGCCGGGTACCACAAAGAGCACCAGTATGATAAACAAACCCTGATGCATTAGATAACGATCCAGGCCGTTTAAATGCTGCTCAGGGATCAGCCTGCGGACAAACTTCTTTCCCAGCACCCGCCCGAGACCGAAGTTGATCATCGACCCGATTGTCAGCCCGATACTGGAATATATGAATCCCTTCAGAACACCGAACAGATAACCGCCTATAAGCCCGCTGATCTCTCCGGGCAGGGGTGCGATAAATACCTGCAATGCCTGTATGCCGATAAAAACAGCCGGCGCAGCCGTACCCCAGGCTTCAATATAGGCGATTACGGTTCTGCGGTCGGTAAAAAGATCATAAAACCGAAGAAGCGGGTTTACAAACCATACTGCAGCACCGATTCCCGCCGCAGTAATCAGCAGAAGAATCCAGTAGTCACGCAGAAACGAAAGAATTTTGCGTTTCATCCCCCTATATCCGAACCTCCCAGGGCTACGATTCCGGGCAGGGGCTTTCCTTCCAACAGCTGCAGAAAAGCCCCACCTCCTGTGGAAATATAGGAAATCCTGTCGGTCTGCCCCGTACTGTGGATCGCCACGTCCGTATCGCCTCCCCCTACAATTGACAGGGCATAAGAATCCGCCACGCTGTATACCATGGATATTGTGCCGCGGCTAAACGAGTCTATTTCAAACATGCCCATCGGGCCGTTCCAGATTATGGTCTTGGCGTTATAAAGTACTTCGTCGAACAGGCGGGAGGTTGCGGGACCTATATCCAGAGCCATCCAATTTTCCGGTATTTCCTGGATGGGAACAATCTTGGTTTCCGCCTTTGGATCCGGCTCCGGTGCCACGACCGCGTCCACAGGCAAATAAAACTTTATACCTTCGCGAATTGCCCGCTGCCTGAGCTCATCAGCTGCACCGACCAGATCGTCTTCCACCTTGGAATTTCCCAGGTCAAAACCGAGGCCTTTTAAAAACGTATTCGCCATGGCCCCGCCTATAATTAACTTATTGACCCTGGGCAGAAGGTTTTCCAGGGCTCCGAACTTGCCGGAGACCTTCGCGCCCCCCACAATCGCCACCAGCGGACGGCGGGGATTTTCCATGGCGTCCTTGAAATACTTAAGCTCTTTTAAAAGTAAAAATCCGGCGGCTGCTTCATGAAAATAATTTACTATACCCTCCACCGAAGCATGGGCGCGGTGGGAGACTGCAAATGCGTCGTTTATGTATACATCGCCAAGAGCGGCAAGCTTTTTGGCAAATTCCGGATCGTTTTCTTCTTCTCCCTTGTGAAAACGCAGATTTTCCAGCAGAAGGATTTCATTTTCACCCATGCTGTCAACGCGCCTTTCCACTTCCTCGCCTATGCAGTCTTGCGCCATATCCACCTCCTGTTCCAGCAGGCGGGCCAAGCGTTTTGCAACAGGCGCAAGGCTAAGCTCATCCACACGCTTGCCCTTTGGACGGCCCATATGGGACATGATAATAAGCTTGCCCTTGTTGTCCAGGATATAGCGAAGGGTAGGCAAGACCTCGCGTATGCGTGTGTCATCGGTAATATTCTGATGCTCGTCCATGGGAACGTTGAAATCAACCCGCACCAGAACTTTTTTACCTGCCAGATTCAATTCCTTTATCAATTTCATTGATCTCCCCCCTTGGGCGTTTTCACGATTTTTTATCCCGGGCATTGTTTTTCTGTTTGCGCGAGTGCAGAGACTTTTTCCTGGCCCATCTTTCAAAAAAACCGATTTTACCGGATTGATAGGCCCGGTCCACTTTTTCGTCCTCAACCCTGAGCCCGCCGCCTTGCTCTATGGCCGTTTTCAAACAGGCTGTTTTATGACCGCATGCCATGCAGACCTCCGGGGTCTGGCGCAGCCCGTTTTCCGAGAGCGGAAATACGAGCTCGAGCACTCCGAAGCATTCGGGCCGTTTCTGTGACTCAGTCATAGTCAGCCGTATATTTTGCAAATTCCTGTTCGTACTGCGTACACATCCGGCTGATATGGCCGGCATCGGCAAAACTGTAATACCGACGGTCTCCGGTGACCAGGTGTTCATGCACGGTAATGCCCATGCTCATACAGGCAAAAACCAGCCGCCTCGTAATTGCCACGTCCGCAGCCGAGGGCTCCGGGGCGCCGGAAGGGTGATTATGAGCGAAAATCACCGCAGCCGCCCTGTAGTCAAGGGCTTTTTTCACTACTTCCCGTGGATAGACCGCTCCTGCCGTCAAAGAGCCTTCGAAGAGGACCTCTGTTGCCAGCACCCTGTTTTTTGCGTCTAAAAACAACACCTTGAAACACTCCCTGCTTCTGCCTGCCATGCTGTGATACAGATAATCAAACAGGGCATTTGCATTGCTTACAGGATCAGAGCGAACCACCTTCTTTTCAAGATAACGCTCTGCAACCGCAGGGACAAGTTTGATGCCGAAAATGTTTTTGGGGCCTATACCCTTGATTTCGCAAAGCTCATTTACTGGCGCATCCAGCACGCCGGAAAGCGTTTGAAACCTCTGCAGGGCCTCCTTTGCCGCCTCTTTACAGTCCTTCTGCGGGGTTGCCAGAGCCAGGAGAAGCTCGACCACCTCATAATCGTGGAAACCGCTCAAGCCCGAATTCAAAAACTTCTCCCGCAGCCTGCTGCGGTGACCTTCACCTTTGTTCAGCTTATCCCGGGGCATAAAATTGCTCTAATCTGATTTAAAACTCAAGGCATGAAACCCGAAACAAATTCAAAAATCAAAGGTCAAAACTACCAAAACAAAAGGAGCTTATTGTTCACTGTTTCTGTCATTAAAAAATTCGGATTTCTGCCCTTGTCGCGAATTTCGAATTTCAGATTTTTACTCTACATCTTCGAGTTCTGATTTCAAGCTTCGCGTCATCAACTGATAGACGGCATCCTGAGGCTTTAATCCCTCATAGAGTACGGCATAGACAGACTCGGCAATGGGCATTTCCACGCCGAGCTTTTTTGACATGTTATAGACCGACTTGGCCGTGCGCACACCTTCGGCCACCATTGACATATGGGGCAGAATTTCATCCAGGGTCTTTCCCTCGCCTATCATCTTGCCCACGGTATGATTCCTGCTAAGAGAACCTGTACAAGTTAGCATCAGGTCTCCGACTCCGCTTAACCCGGCAAAGGTGTGGGGATTGGCCCCGAGCCTGATTCCCAATCTCCGGATTTCAGCCAATCCCCTTGTAATCAGGGCGGCACGGCTGTTTAAACCCAACTCGAGGCCGTCAACGATTCCGGAAGCAATGGCTATAACATTTTTGACGGCACCGCCAAGCTGCACGCCGATTACATCGGGATTGGTATAGACCCGGAAAAACGGGGTGGCAAAAACCTGCTGCACATATTGGGCCACTTCCGGGTCTTCTGCTGCGGCTGCTACCACGGTCGGTATTTCCATGGCAACTTCTCCGGCAAAACTGGGGCCTGAAAGCACGGCCAGCCGGTCTTTATGTTTAGGGCTCACCTCGGAGAGCACTCCTGTCATAGTCAAGTGAGTCTTGTTTTCAATCCCTTTTGCTGCAGATAACAACACCGCGCCGTCCTCGATGCTGTCTGCCGCACGCCTGGCCACCTCGCGCATCACATGCGAAGGCACCACCATTATAACCAAGTCCTTGCCTGCAGCCACCATGCCCAGATCATTGGACACCCTGATATTCTCCGAGACCCGTATACCCGGCAAAAAAACCTTGTTTTCCCTTTGCTCGGCTATACTGCGGCAGACTTCAGGCTCATAGGCCCATAAATCCGGACTGTAGCCTTTTCCCCCGAGCATGGCGGCAATTGCCGTGCCCCAGCTGCCTGCTCCGATAATCCCTATTTTAGCGTTCAGCGCATCCCACATGATCACTTAAAGCTCCCAACAGCCCTGCTACAGTTCTTCATCTGTTTCATTTGCTTCCTGTTCGGCCAACCTCGCCGCACTTACCAGCCGCTCATAAGTCTCCATGTCGATAAGTTTAACTCCCTGGGTATTTCTGCTGATCACGGATATATCCGCAATCGCCAGGCGTATGATCTTGCCGGCATCTGTTACCAGCATCACCTCGTCTTCATCGCTTACCACCAGAATGGTCACCACTTTGCCGTTGCGCTCGTTGGTCTTGATGGTAATCACGCCCTTGCCGCCGCGCTTGTGAACCGGGTACTCGTCTATCAGGGTACGCTTTCCATATCCGTGTTCCGTTGCTGTAACCAGGGTCTCTCCGTAGGTCAGCACCTCCATGCCAACCAGCTCGTCGCCCTGTCTCAGGCTCATACCGCGTACCCCCATGGATTTGCGCCCCGAGGGGCGGATGTCTGATTCGCGGAACCGTATGGATTTGCCGAAAAGCGAGCACAGAAAAACCTGGCGGGTGCCGTCGGTGAGCCGGGCCGCCATGAGTTCGTCGCCTTCGGCCATGCTTATGGCTATAATCCCGCCTGAGCGTGGGCGGGAAAAAGCCATGATGTCGGTTTTCTTTACCAGTCCCTGGCGGGTGCCCATTATCACGTAACTGCCGGGCGAAAATTCGGGCACCGCCAGAACCGTGGTCAACCGCTCTTCAGGTGCGAAATTCAGCAGATTCACGACCGCCTTGCCCCGACTGGTCCTTCCTCCCTGGGGGATATCATAAACCTTGCACCAGTATACCCGCCCCCTGTTGGTGAAAAACATGAAAGTATGGTGAGTTGAAGCAACAAAGAGGTGCGATACAAAATCCTCTTCCTTGGTGCCCATGCCGGTCTTTCCCTTGCCGCCCCGGTGCTGCTGGCGGTACAGGGTAATGGGATTGCGCTTGATATAGCCGGCATTGGTAATTGTTACCACCATATCCTCCTGGACGATCATGTCCTCCATGGTGATTTCCCTGGCTTCGGATACGATCTTTGTTCGCCGCGGATCGCCGAAGGTCTCCCGTATATCTGTTAACTCGTCCTTTATAATCTGCAGCACCAAGCGCTCGCTGGACAGGATCTCCTTATAGCGCGCAATTGCTTCGAGTATATCCACGTGTTCCTGCTTGATCTTATCGCGCTCCAGGCCGGTCAGCCGCTGCAGGCGCATGTCCAGTATCGCCTGTGCCTGGGCATCGGAAAATTCGAAACGCTCCATCAACCGCCCCTTGGCTTCTGCCGGCGAAGCTGCATTCCGGATCATTTCCACAACCTCGTCAAGATTATCCAGCGCCACTACCAGGCCTTCCAGGATATGGGCCCGGGCCTCGGCTTTTTTAAGATCATGGCGCGTGCGGCGGACGACGATTTCCTTTCTGTGGACAATAAAATGCTCCAGGATCTCCTTGAGATTCATCTGCTCGGGCCTGCGGTTTACCACCGCCAGGAAAATGATCCCGAAGTTGCTTTCCAGGGGAGTGTGCTTATAGAGCATATTTAACACGACTTCTGCCATCTGGTCCTTTTTCAATGCGATGGCGATCCTGATACCTTCTCTGTCCGACTCGTCGCGGACATACCGTATCCCTTCAATCTGCCTTTCTCTTACCAGATTGGCTATTTTTTCAATCAAGGAGGCCTTGTTGACCTGGTAGGGAAGTTCCCTGACCACTATTATTTCGTTTTTGGTCTTTTTTTCCTCCTCGATGTCGATTCTTGCGCGTATGCGCAGCTTGCCCCGCCCGGTATGGTAAGCCTGGCGTATACCCCCGGTCCCGTAGATAATTCCGCCGGTGGGAAAATCAGGGCCGGGCAGGTATTCCATCAGCTCGTCTATAGTCAGTTCGCTGTTGTCAATAAGAGCCTTTATGGCCTCGGCTATCTCGGAAAGGTTATGGGGCGGAATATTGGTGGCCATTCCCACGGCAATGCCCGAAGACCCGTTTAACAAAAGAGAGGGGATTTTGGCGGGCAGCACCATGGGTTCGTTTAATGTCTCGTCATAGTTTAACTGCCAATCCACCGTATCCTTGTCTATATCCTCGAGCATCTGATGGGCCAGCCGGGCCATGCGGACCTCTGTATAACGCATGGCCGCGGGCGGATCTCCGTCCACAGAGCCAAAGTTGCCCTGCCCGTCCACAAACGGATATCTTAGGGTGAAATCCTGTGCCATGCGCACGGTTGCATCGTATACGGCCGCATCGCCGTGGGGGTGATATTTACCTATCACATCACCCACGATGCGGGCGGACTTCTTATACGGCCTGTTCCAGTCGTTTCTAAGTTCGCGCATGGCATACAGTATCCTGCGGTGCACGGGCTTTAATCCGTCGCGCACGTCCGGCAGGGCCCTGCCGATAATTACGCTCATGGCGTAATCGAGATAGGACTGCCGCATCTCGCCGTCGATGGCTATTTCGTTTATCCCCTGCTGGATTTCGCTCATTTAAACTCCTGGTCGGGATTCCTGATTCTTTATTCTTTGGAAACACTGGATTACCGGCGACAAACAGGTATCCTGCCGCTTTTTGCGCCGGCGGAATACAAATATCTTTTAACAACCGGGCCTATGCCCAAAGGATAAGCCATAGCCCGGCCGGTCTTTTATGCCCCCGGAAGTTTTTGGGGTCTATCTGGTAACGAAGCCGAGGGCCAACAGCACCAAAACAACCTCAAACACATACATTGCCGGAAAGCTTTGGGCGAAATGATATACTATACCGCCGCCCACGATAACCGGAATGCCGAAAACCACAAGTATTCCGATTCTTCTGCTGATCGACTCGATGATATTCATATGTCTGCTCCTGTGGACAGAAAAAATTCCGATGGTTTGATTACGCCTCGATAATCATCGCCATTCCCATACCTCCGCCGATGCACATGGAAATCATGGCGTTTTTCGCTGCCTTGTCCTGCATCATGTGTATGGCCGTCACCATCTGCCTGGCACCTGTGCACCCGATCGGATGGCCAAGGGATATTCCGCTCCCGTACTGGTTGGGCTTTCCGGTTTCAATGCCCAGCTCCTTCATACATGCCAGGGCCTGGGAGGCAAATGCCTCGTTTAACTCTATAATCTCGAGATCATTTATTGCCATGCCGGATTTCTTCAGCACCTTGCGTATCGCCGGAATCGGCCCAAGGCCCATGTATGCCGGGTCCACCCCGCCGGCCCCAAAGGTGCGGATTTTGGCCAAAGGCTTTAAGCCCAGTGCATCAGCACGCTCTTTGCTCATCAACACGACCGCAGCAGCACCGTCATTTACCCCCGAGGCGTTGCCGGCTGTTACAGTGCCGTCTTTTTTGAACACAGGCTTTAACTTTCCCATTTTCTCCATGTCGGTTTCCATGGGCCGCTCGTCGGTGTCCACCACTACGTCACCCTTGCGGGTCTTTACAGTCACCGGCACTATCTCTTTTGCAAATGTGCCGTCTGCTATGGCGGCTCTTGCCCTGTTATGGCTCAAGACCGACAGCTCGTCCTGCTCCTGCCTTGAAATCGCATACTTTTCAGCTATATTTTCCGCTGTTACGCCCATGTGATAGCCGTAAAAAATTTCAAACAGCCCGTCATAGACCATCAGGTCAAGGACTTCTCCCTTTCCGGTGACCTCCATGCGATGGCCCCACCTGGCCTTGGGAAGCGCCATCGGCGCACAACTCATGCTTTCCTGGCCGCCTGCCACTACTGCTTCGGCCTCGCCGCACATAATGGATGCAGCGCCCAGAGCAATGGATTTCAGCCCGGATGCGCAAACCTTGTTTACAGTGTATGCAGGGGTTTCCTTGGGCATACCGGCGCGAATCATGGCCTGCCTGGCCGGGTTCTGTCCCTGGCCCGCCAGCAAAACGTTGCCCATAATCACCTCGTCGAACGCCACTTCCTTTGCATCGGCTTCCCAGTCGTATGCCTGCTTTTCAAGCTCAGTCTCCTCCTGGCCCTTGAAAGGCTCGGGCACGCCGTCCTTCATCTCATCATTTAATCCCGGACGAAGTCCCGCCCGTTTCACTGCTTCCCGAATCGCCAAGCTGCCCAGTTCAACTGCATTGACATCCTTTAAAGATCCCCCGAATGTTCCCACCGGTGTTCTGGCTCCGCTGACAATCACAACTTCTTGCATATCAACATCCTCCTTGCTATTTTATTAAGTTTACAGCTTATTGAACAAAACTACCTTAAAAATTAACAATTTATTGTTATTTTAATAAATTATTTATAATATCAGATTTGACTCCCAAATACAAGCACAAAGACCCGGAAAGCTGACCCATGTGTCTTAATGGAATATAGCTTGACCTTATCCGGGTTTTCTGGAAAAATTATCATCCATTCCGATTTTATTTTATATTTTCGGAACAAGCATTATCTTTACCGCCAAAGGAGAAATAACGTATGAATCTGGAAACCTATTGCCCGGAAAAACTTTTGACCTCGGAAAACGCTGTCAAGAAAATAAAAAACGGCAGCCGGGTGTTTATCGGCACGGGATGCGGAGAGCCCCAGCAGCTGATCCGGGCTATGGTAGAAGTTGAAAGCATTCAGGATATAGTGGTCTATCAAATGCTGTCATCCACATTCTCGCAATATGTGGACGACCCCGACTTTACGAGTCGATTTTCGCTGAAACTCTTTTTTATCAGTGTGCACATGAGGCAGGCTGCTTTCGAGGGCAAACTCGATTATATCCCGGCATATCTTTCCCAAATCCCCGAGCTGTTCGACTCCAAACAGATCGGCCTGGATGTGGCCCTGATACAGGTAAGCCCGCCCGACCGTTTCGGATACTGCAGTCTCGGCATTTCCGTGGATATAACGGTTTCGGGCATGAATAATGCTTCACTTGTGATAGCCCAGGTCAACCCGTGCATGCCGCGCACCTGGGGTGACGGATTCGTTCATGTTGACGACATCGATTTTCTCGTAGAATATGAAGAGCCGCTTGTAGAGATACCTTCCGAGCCCAAGAACCAGGAAATCGTGGAACGGATCTCCAAGTACATCAACCAGCTGGTAGACAACGGCTCAACCCTGCAGGTGGGGTTCGGCCATTTGCCGAACTTCGTTCTGATGCACATGACCAACAAAAAAGACCTGGGCATACACACACAGGTCATCACAGACGGTTTTCTGCCGCTGCTAAAAAAGGGGGTAATTACCAACAAAAAAAAGAATTACCTTCCCAACCGGGTGGTAACTTCATTGTGCATGGGCTCAGAGGAGCTTTACGAGTTCATGGACGACAACCCTATGTTTTATTTCCGTGCCGCGGATTTTGTAAACGATCCCAACGTCATCGCCATAAATGACAATCTCATCTCCATTAGTTCCGCCCTGGAAATCGACCTGACAGGCCAGATCTGCACGGACTCGAAGGGATACATCTTTTACAGCGGCATCGGCGACCAGGTGGATTTCATCAGGGGCAGCAAAATGTCAAGGGGTGGGTTTTCAATCATCGCCCTTCCCTCAACCGCCCAGGGCGGCAAGGTTTCGCGCATCGTGCCCCATCTGAGCGAAGGCGCGGGAGTTGCCACCACCCGCGGTGACGTGGATATCGTGGTCACTGAATACGGAATTGCGGAACTTCACGGCAAGGGGATATACCAGAGGGTAATGGAGCTGGCTCAGATAGCACATCCCAAGTTCCGCGAATGGCTCATAGAGGAAGCCAAAAAGAGGCATTACATATTCGGAGATCAGATCCCCCCGAGCAAACAGGATCTTATGTTCCTGGAAAACTACAAGTCCCACCTGGAGCTTGAAAGCGAAAAGACTGTGGAATTCAGGCCCCTTCTTCCGTCCGACGAGTTCGCCACCCGCAACTTTTACTACTCACTGCAGGAAAGCACGGTTTTTTACCGGTTTTTCTACAGACGCAAAATCTTTTCGCGCGAAATGCTGCAAAAACAATGGGCTTTCGTGGACTATCACCAGAACATGACCATAATCGGAATGGTCCAGCGCGGAAAACACAAGGAGATCGTGGCGCTCGGCTCATACGGATCCGCGGGAAAGGATGTGGCAGAAGTCGCCTTCGTGGTAAAGGAAGACTACCAGGGTATGGGCCTTGGCACTTATATGCTTGAAATGCTTGAAAAAATTGCAAAGGAAAACAAATACAAAGCGTTTATAGCAACTGTATTAAGCGAAAACAAAGCAATGATAAATGTCTTTCAGAAACGTTATCCGCATTGTACTATCAAACGCGGTTTTTCAGGTGAAGTGGAAGTTTATATGCCGTTTGACCAGAACAGCGGTCCGGAAAAAGAGGATAGGGAGGAGGACAAGGCATAAACACACCTCTTCGCCCCATGGACCTCCGGCACTAAATCCGCTGTCGGCACTATTTAACCGTGGTTACCGGACACGGGGAATTTAGAATGATATACTGGGCAGTAGAGCCGAGAATTAGTTTCTGGGTCCTGGACCTCTTCTTGATCCCTACAAAAATCAGGTCGATATCCTTTTCCCGGGCGAATTGGACAATATCCTCTCCCGGCGCCAGGCCGCGGACCAATTGGTGGCTTTCGCACTCCACATCCTTTTCCTCCATGAACTTTTCGGCCTCCTGCAGGTGTTTTTCGACTCTTTCGATTTCCTCAACCGTTTCACTTGCTCCGCCTTCCATGGAGGTCAGGATGAATACCCTTGCATTAAAATAGCGGGCATGTTCCCGGGCCAGGGTCAAAGCCGCCTTGCCGGCAGCGGTTTCATTATAGCCGACCAGAATTTTCATAATCTCTCTCCTTATATCTTTAAATCCGCTTATCCTCCGCCTTCAAATGATTCGCAAAAAATCATACGCTTATTTAAGCTATAAAATAATCGCAAAGAAACAAAAAGTCAAATATGAGGTGATTTTTTCACAAGCTCGACTCCCATATCATAGACTTTTGGGCAGTCCTTGGGAAAGATTTCTCTGCGACGCTTGTCTTTTTCCCTCTCGTCCCATCTGGTCGCGACCACTTTCGAATAATCGGGGAATTGATAGGTATCATAGCTCATTATCGACTCTGAATGACCGAAAATCATACGTCTGTCAACGTGGCAGTATTCCACCTTTTCCTGGGGCTTCCGTTGAACGCCATAACTTTCATTAATCAATCCTCCTTGTTTGCTTACAAATCAAGAATAACTTCCATCCTTCATCACGCAGTCTAATATCTGCCAGATATTTTCCCCCCATTGCAGGTGCCCGGGTTTCATCATGCAGGAACGAAGACAGGAGACTTGTTCTTCGTCCCAGTCTATGTCCCAGATTTGTTCAAGCATTTTTCCCGGAAAGTTGGCAACCGCCAAATGGAGATTGTGTTCTGCCGCGGCTTCAAATATTTCCTTTGACCGGCTTGAAATCTCGCTTGCTTTTCCGCCCAAAGGCGCCCAGATAATAATATCGAGTTCCGGCGGAAAAGCGGTTAAAAACCGCGAGTCACTCCGGATTTTTTCAAACAGCCGGAGGGCGGATTTTCTTGCGTTCTCTAAGCCCTGAGCAAATTCACCGCCGCGCTCCAGCGGTAACATCCGCATAGTGGCCCACAAGGCTACTGCAGAAGCTCCGGGGCGGGAGCACTCCAGAGTGATTTCTCCAAGATGCAGCTCTGCGGAACTGAAATAAGTATACGGAGAATCATGTTTATAGAATTTTCCCACGGAAGGGTCCCTGAAAAGCACACACCCGCAGCCGTAAGGCTGCAGTCCGTGTTTATGAGGATCCACCACTATGGAATCGACTTCATCAATCCGGTGAAATGCATTTCTTGCTTCTGTATCCAGGTTTCCGGCAAGGGTAAAATAGCCGCCATAGGCTGCATCGGCATGAATGCGGAAACCATATTTATCCTTAAGATCAAGTATCTGCAGCAGTGGATCGACAGACCCTGTTGCTGTTGTACCCATTGTAACAACGACTGTGCCTACGTCTTCTTTTTTCAACACGTCCTCCAGCGCATTCAAATCCATCTTTGCCCTGCTGTCGCAGGCAATGGATTGAAAGGGCAGTTGGAGAACCCCGGAAAGACGATTATGAGTATAATGCGCCTGCTCTGAAGCCACTATTTTTTTACCCTGATTAAGCCGGCCTGAAACCCACAAAGCCTCCATGTTGGCAATCGTGCCGCCGCCGCATAAATGCCCCAGATGAGTCTCCCATCCAAACATTTTTGCAATCTCGGCAACGGCTTCCTTTTCCATAGCCGAACTTGCCCTCCCGCCGTCAAGGGCATGGTTGTTCGGGTTAAGCCACATTGCAAGCATATACGCCAGACGAGCAACCGGATGCGGGGGCTTTAGCATTTGTCCGGCATATAACGGATGGTGGTATGGATAATTTTCATGCATTTTTTCAGCAACTTCCAATATGACACTCCGCAATCCCTCAGTATCTAAAGCATCCCCGCCGTGATCCGGCAAATCCTTAAACCCCTCCTCCAAACGCTGCAGGGCTTCATACAGTATGTTTATACTTTGTTTTTCAAAAGTCATGGGATTTATCCTTTCAGCATTATTTTCTTTTTCCTCAACAGCTTGTTTCAGCGGATTGAAAAATTCGCCGGGAATTGCCGGATCAAACCCCGGTTTTTAGAATTTCCGCCATGACATTTATTGGGTAGTGTCCATCCAGAAATCAGATAATTTGTTCAAGTTCAAGGAAGGCGAAAATTTTAACCGCAGGAATACTCAAAGTATTTTGAGGATTAGAATTTGAGCCTGACGCAGAAATCGGGCAAATTAGCCATTTCTGGATGGACACTGGGCAGGAAATTGCAGGCTCCGGGCGAATAAGGAATTGAATTTGGGCTGACTTGTCAGCTCCACATATCGGGTCATAGCCGGTATGGATACTGCACGATTTCTTGCTTCGCGATTGTTTAAAACAAACTGGGCGCCTCTACCCGCTGCGTTTCCAATCTGTTTATAATCAGCTCCTGATACGTCGGGTATTAAACCGATTCTCCTGGCGCTTACAACATCAAAATGGCTGCCAAAAGAACCCGCCATTAGGACTTCCGACAAATCTTTTGATTCAAGACCGGCTATGGAAAGAAGGGTAGCCGCAGCCGCACTGATCGCCCCCTTGGCCATCTGCAGCTGGCTGATATCAGACTGGGTAACAGTAATATCTCTGCCGGTGGCTGAGTGTTCCGAGGGCACAAGCACATAACTGATTGACCGCTCGTCTGCTTTAACCCGCTCATTGGATTGATCCAGGTGCCCCTGCCCGTTAATGATCCCTTCGCCAAGCATTGCCGCAATCGCATCGATTATACCGGATCCGCACAGCCCCGCAGGTTTGGCACCGTCAATGGTCTCAAATGCCGATTTTCCGTCTTGAAACCAGACCTTGGAGATTGCACCTCCCATGGCGCGCATTCCCGAACTGAGATGAGCGCCTTCAAATGTGGGACCCGAGGGAGCCGAGGCGATAAGAAGCGAGGGCTCTTCTCCCGGCAGCACAAGCACGACTTCGGTATTGGTGCCGATATCCAGCCCCAGTCTGCATGTCCCAGGTCGGTCAAGGTCTCCGCCCATAACCATGGCCACATTATCAGAACCTACAAACCCTCCTATCAGCGGAGGCAAATGCAGATAAGCACCAGGAGCCGAATCAAGACCGATATCTCTTGCCTTTATATCTGTTGCCTGGTCCATACAGGCGACAAATGGAGGTGCACCGAGCTGCTCCAACGGCAAATGAAGCAACAGGTGAATCATGACCGAATTCCCCACCACGCTCATCTCGCAGATCCGACCGCAGTCTGCATTCACACTTTCGGCCAGCTCCTGTGCCAGTCCGTTTATCGCATCCCGAACCATATCTGTCAGACGGCCGCTCTCCACTGTGCCTCCAACAGCCTTTTGAAGGCGGGTAACCACATCAGCGCCAAAGGAAACCTGGGGGTTCAGCCTTCCTTTGGAAGCAATGATTTCCCCGGTTTCAAGGTCCAGCAGATAACCGGCAAGCTTTGTGGAACCCAGGTCCACGGCCAGGCCCAGCGGCCCCCGGCCCGGCGCCGCCACTCCCACCAATTCACGGCCTCGCCGGAAAGCATTAAGATGCCAGTCATGGCGCCTTGCCAGGTCCGTTACCTGAGAGGCGGTAAAAATGTCGGCATAAAGCCGCTCAATACCCCCCTGCTCAGAGATCACCTTTAACACCCTGCGCAGATCTGCTCTGGGATCGTCCAGACTGGGAGCAGGGATCTCGCATGACTCGGAAACAATTACGGGCGTACCGCGTTCTCCGGGCACAATGTCGCCCGCATCAATCTGCCAGCTACTTTCCGATGTTCCCCGGGTCTCGGGCACAAATACCGAGAGATCTCCAAGCACCTCGGTCTGACAGGCCAGGCGCCAGCCTTCTTCCAACTGCGACGGTTCCAGCATGCGTTTTTCTGCATCGCTCGGCTCCGAGACCTCGCCTTGCACTGATACCAAGCAACTACCGCAGGTGCCGTTACCACCGCAGTCCAGCGGGATAAAAACACCCGCTTCCATCATGGCTTCGGTTATCAGGCTCCCCAAGGGCACCATTGCACTGAGCATGGAGGGTTGAAAGGTTACTTCCGCGGTCATATTTTTATTCTGCATTGTTTCCATCCCAAATATTACCGACAAAAACAGAAGATTCCTGTTTTAATACACTCACGTCGAGAAGGGCCGACCTAATAGCCGGCCCTTCCTTCTGCTCCTGCTCAACACATAATCACTTAAAACTTAACACCCCCGGACAAAAGATTGTTTCCGGGCGCGGGGACATCAATACTTGCCATACTCCTTGCACGCTTCGATAAACGCTTTTATGGTATCTCCTCTGATATCATCCATAGAGGTTCCGACACTGAGGATATATCCTTTTTCCCCTGCAGCGGTATCAATAAGCTTCTTTGTCTCTTCACGAACCTCCTCGGGCGAACTGGTAAGGATATATGAAATCGGGAAACCCCCTCCGATGCAAACCTTGCCGCCCAGCATCTCCCGGGCCCTGGCCATATCCGTGCGATCGAATATATAACCGCAGCGAATGTCGGCGGTCTCAGCGAGGTATTCCAGGCGCTGGTTATATCCACCCTCCACAAAACATATCGGCACACAGCCGGCTTCTGCTATGCCGAACATAACCTTCTTTAAAGTCGGCCAGTAAAATTTGCGAAATTGCTCATCTGACATGAAGCCGTCCGCACCCTTGTGCAAAGGAATAAACACGAGGGGATTGCCGTTGGCATACGCACCGCCTACACCGTTATCGACCATGGGCTTAACAAGTCGATCCATAGCTTCCAGCACTTTTTCCGGTCTGCGATAAAGATCCATCATCATGGCGCTGGTTCCTCTAAATGAATCGCTTATCACGTCAAACGGCGCTTTGGTGGCTGAACCGGCGCTGTGCGGAAACCCGTCAGCCGAGATTTGTGCCAGGTATTTACCCAATATGCCCATCCAGTCAAAACATTGTTTTGCTGCGTCCATTAAAGCTTTTAAAGCCTCCTGAGCGGGTGGGGCTCCCAGAGGTATCAGCCAGGATGGCATTATAGGCAGCTCCATGGTGCCGTAAACCGGAGCAGTGTCTGCCAAAGGCGCCAGGGCCCCATTGGTTTTCGGAAGCCAGGAGCGCAGCCAGAAGTCGGTCGGATCATTGATCAAATGATCATATTCTTCTGCTTTCATATACTCTTTTTCGTCAAACTGATAGGAGTGTTCTTCGGACACTCCGTGGCCGGGCCACTTATATAGCTGATACTGCAGGGTTTCCAAAACCGGCCCGTACATCATCATGGGCGCGTGCCCGGCAGTATCAGGCTGATACTCATGGCAAAAATC
>JAIPDT010000147.1 GCA_021737545.1 Desulfobacteraceae bacterium | reverse complement strand
ACAGGCGACTGGCAAAAAGCGGCACCCGGGGCCATGAGATGATGAAGGGCACGGCGGCGATTCATCTGCATGTGTCAATATGCTCAATGGACGAGGTGTTGCGGCTGTTTTATATCCTCTGCGAACTGTCGGGGCATGATATGTTTAAGATGTCCGCGGATCGCAGGGATATATGGAACCATACGGATGATACCCGCTGCGGGATGCCTCCGTGCTGTTCCGAGACCATGGACGGCCCCTCGGTGCTGATTGACAGAATGGTGCATTTCGGTTTGAAAGCAGTGGAACTGGGAGAGGAAAAGCCTTTTTACCTGACCTCTGATATTTCCTTTGAGGCTTTTTTATATCACTTGACAACCATATTCACAGATGTCCGCTTCAACCTCAAGGGCACCACTCTTGAACTGCGGACTCCGGACAGTAGGCCGCCCGAGGAGTTTAAATCCAGGTGGCACAGGTTTATAGAATTGACTGAAAACATATCATAAAGTCAGGAGGTATTATGTCTGAAATCGAAATTTATACCACCCGTTCATGTCCCTATTGCATAATGGCCAAGTCGCTGCTTGACAAAAAGGATGCCGGGTACAAGGAAATCGCAGTGGACGGTGATTCTGAAAAAATGGCTGAGGCGGTTAAACGAAGCGGGGGGCGCAAAACAGTACCACAGATTTTTATTGATGATCAGCACATAGGGGGTTATGATGAGCTTAATTCTTTGGAAGAAAAAGGCAGGCTTGATCAAATGCTTGGGCATGACAGTTAGCAAAATTTTATTATTCTCTAATCCCTAGTTGCTGCTGGGTTTAGGAATAATTTGACAAACAGGCGTGAATGTATATTATAAAATAAACAAGTTACAATAAATCCGCTTTTTTAAAGGGCCTTGATTTTGCCTTTTAAATCTAGGTGATAGGCCCCGGAAGAATAAGCTGTTGTTGTCTTAAAGTATATACAGATTCTGCAGGAATGGCACTGCATTCCTGCAGACGGGAATTTAACTGAATATACAGAAAAATCCAAGACTAGAGGAGGGGGGCGCAATGGCTGTAAATTTTAAAGGATGGCGGGACTTGATGCCCAAAAGGGCCATGGCCGAAAAGGTCCTGGGCCAGGCATTGAAATATCTGGGCAAAGATACGGATAAAAATGCCAAGTACGTGTTAAAGGCCGTGGATCATATAGCCAGCGGCGAGAAACAGGAGATGATCCGTGAGTGGTTTCATCACTGGATGCGTGAAGACGGTCCCGGCCGCCAGTTCTTACGCAGGGTTGTGCAAAATGCCCACCCCCGGGTACGGGAGCGCTATGTGGCCCGCATGGTTGCCGGCATGTTTTTCCGGGATCCGGACGCCCCCAGGCTGGCGGAGCAGAAGTTTGGTCTCCAGCCGCCCCCCGTCATGCTTATTTCGCCTACAATGCGCTGCAATTACCGATGCGAAGGTTGTTATGCGGGAAGTTACGAGCGCAAAGACGACATGGATCCAGAGGTGTTCGACCGGGTGCTTTCCGAGGCCGAAGAAATGGGAATCAATTTTATTACCATTCTTGGGGGCGAGCCCTTTGTATATCCCCATTTGTTTGAAGTTCTTGAAAAACATCCCAAATCCTTTTACCAGATTTACACCAACGCCTCCCTGATAGATGAAAAAACAGCCGAAAAGCTGGTCGAACTGGGCAACGTGGCCCCGCAGATAAGTATTAACGGTCCCGGAGAATATACAGACATAGTACGGGGCAAGGGTTCCTTTGACGCATGTGTCCGGGCCATGGACCGGCTTTACGAGGCCGGATGCGCATTCGGCTTCTCGTCGCTGGTGACAACAAAAAATTTGGATGTGATCTGTTCTGATGAATGGATCGACTTTTTGATCGAAAAAGGTGCATTGTACGGATGGTATTTCCTGTTTATGCCTGTGGGCAACGAGCCGGAGATGGATTTGATGCCCACACCGGAGCAACGCGATCAGATGCGGCGTTTTCAGTCGTATGTTCGGGAAAACAAGCCGCTTCTTCTTGTTGACTTCTGGAATGACGGAGTGCTTTCAGGAGGCTGCATAGCCGGAGGTCGGCTTTATTTTCACATCAACCACCGCGGAGACGTGGAACCATGCATTTTCTGCCATTTTGCAACAGACAATATACATGACAAAAGCCTGGGCGAGGCCTTGAATTCTTCATTCTTTAGGGGAATCCGGGCCGAACAGCCGTTTTGCTACAATACGCTGCGCCCGTGTCCGATGATCGATCATCCGCAGACAATGTGGCGCATTATCCAGGAGCACGGAGCAAAGCCGACCCATGAGGGCGCGGAAATTATGTTTACCCGGCTTGAGTCTGAAATGAACAAATACGCAGACGGTGTAAGACAGGTGATGGATAAGGCCTGGCAAAAAGACGGTTACAAGAACTGGGCTCCAAGGTGGATGCATCATTGCGGTCTCCCCGCCGACCAGATAGAGCGCCGCAGGCAAGAGTTCGAAGAAAACTGCGAGCAAAGCAATCCTGATCAGACCAGGACGGCCGGATCGGGGGGAAAGTAAATTTTTTACTTACCAGATTTCTTTCCAGTTTTTAAACCCTTTCCTTTTCCGGGAAGGGTTTTTTGTGTTTTATTTCCTATTGAGACGAGATTGAAATCTTGTTATATTGATTTTTTTATTACACTGCCTGATGCGGGCATGGGCTTTTTTCTTGAGCCTTGAGTGCCTGGTATAAGTTGGCTTTATGAAAAGGGAAGAGGCTTTCGGTTTGGCAGACGAAAGGCCGGTTATCGGCATAACAATGGGTGATCCCGTAGGGGTGGGCCCTGAAATTATTTGCATGGCCCTGGCCCGGCCATGGATATTTGATAAAGTCAGGCCCCTGGTGATAGGTGATGCCGGAGTTATGAAACTTGCGGCCGGTATTACGGGCAAAGACCAGAAAATCCGGATCGTGGAACATGCGGATGCGGCTGATTACAGCCCCGGGTTAATCAATGTGCTGGCTTTGTCCAACCTGGATACCAGGACCTTTTATTGGGGGCGTCCGGACAGGGATACCGGCCATGCAATGATAAACTATATCGAACGCGGCATAGACATGTCAATGGCGGGCGAAATTTCCGGACTTGTCACATGCCCTGTCAACAAGACGGCCATGAGACTGGCGGGCGGCAAAGACCCCGGGCACACCGAGATTCTTGCCCGGCGTACGGGTACCGAAAAATATGCCATGATGATGGCCGGAAAAAGTCTCAGGGTGGTGCTGGTTACTATTCATACTCCTTTGAAATCCGTGCCTGCTGCAATCGATTCAGCCGGCATTGAAACTACCATCCGGTTGACCTGCCGGAGCCTGAGGCAACGGTTCGGAATTGCCGAGCCAAGGATAGCAGTGGCCGGATTAAATCCCCATGCCGGTGAAGAAGATATGTTCGGCGACGAGGAAACCCGAGTGATAAGCCCTGCAATCGCCCTGGCGGTATCCGGGGGCATCAACGCCTCGGGGCCCCATTCTCCTGATACCGTATTTTATCATGCCGCAAAAGGAGCGTATGACGCGGTGATCTGCATGTATCACGATCAGGGGCTTATCCCTTTTAAGATGCTTCATTTCAATGACGGGGTCAATACTACTCTTGGATTGCCGATTATTCGAACCTCCGTGGATCATGGCACTGCATATGATATCGCCGGCCAGGGGACTGCGGATCCGGGAAGCTTTGTAGAAGCTCTTGAAATGGCCGCCGAGCATGCCCGCCGTTTGATAAATACTGCCTGAAAGCCCTGCAACTTTTCCATGAGCATGGATTCTGACAAAATCATTATTCAGGGTGCACGTCAGCACAACCTGAAAAATATCGACGTGGAACTGCCCCGCAATAAACTGATCGTAATTACGGGGCTTTCCGGTTCAGGCAAGTCCACTTTGGCATTTGACACTCTTTATGCCGAAGGCCAGAGAAGGTATGTGGAATCTTTGTCCACCTATGCCCGCCAGTTCCTGGAACGGATGGAAAAGCCGGACGTTGATTACATTCAGGGCCTGTCCCCGGCAATAGCCATTGAACAGAAAAGTGCGGGTCACAACCCGCGTTCCACGGTTGGAACAGTAACCGAGATATACGATTATTTAAGGCTTCTTTTCGCCCGGGTCGGAACCCTCTACTGCTACAAGTGCGGACGGCCCATTTCCTCCCAGTCAATAGACCAGATCGTGGACCGGGTGATGAGCATGCCCGAAGGGAGCCGGATTATCATCCTTGCTCCGCTGATAAGCAATCAGAAAGGCTCACATGAGAAGCTTCTCACCTGGCTAAAAAAGGAGGGTTTTTCCAGGGTGAAAGTGGACGGCGAGATCCGGGAGCTTGAGACCGTGGGAAAACTTGCAAAGAGCCGCAGACACAATATCGAAGTGGTGGTCGACCGTCTGGTGGTAAAGGAGCGTATGCGCAACCGCCTGGCTGATTCCCTGGAGCTTGCGCTTTCTCATTCCGAAGGATTTGCCGAAGTCGAAATTGCCGATCAAAAGGACGCGGAGCCGCTTTTATTCAGCGAAAAAGTGTCATGCGTGCACTGCGGTATCAATTATCCAGAGTTAAATCCTGCGGCTTTTTCTTTTAACTCACCGCAGGGTGCCTGCCCTAAATGCGATGGCCTGGGCATCGCTATGGAATTCGACTCCGAACTGGTGATTGCCGATTACTCGCTTTCGCTTCGAGAGGGCGTGGTGCGTCCCTGGGCCAACCGCAATTCGGTTCAGTTCGCGGAATTTCTCGATGCATTAACCCGCCATTATGGTGTTGATATCTATACCCCTTATAAGGATCTGCCCGAAAATTTCCGGCAGGTACTGCTTTACGGTTCGGGAGAGGAAGAAATTCCGTTTTCCATGAGTCGGGGTAACAGCAGGGTGGATTTTACCCGGCCATTTGAAGGCGTTATTCCCAACTTAAGGCGGCGTTACATGGAGACCGACTCCAGCGCCGCCCGTGAAGACATTCGTCAGTATATGAATTTTGCGCCTTGCCCTGAGTGCGGGGGCAGCCGTCTTAATCGGATAAGCCGGTCGGTTCGGATAAACGGCATGAACCTGCCCGAACTTACCGCATTTTCGGTTGAGCGTGCACACGGTTTTTTCAACAGCCTGGAGCTTGACGGCAAAAAAGCGCTGATTGCGGAACGGATATTAAGAGAGATTGCCGAAAGGCTGGGTTTTCTGCAAAACGTGGGGCTTTCATATCTTACACTGGATCGGTCTGCAAGTACGCTCTCCGGAGGCGAAAGTCAGCGCATCCGGCTTGCCACCCAGATCGGCTCAAAGCTTACCGGAGTCCTCTACGTGCTTGATGAGCCCAGTATAGGTCTTCACCAGCGTGACAACAGGCGACTGCTTCAGACCTTATATGATCTGCGGGACCTTGGCAATACAGTTCTGGTGGTGGAGCATGACGAGAGAACTATTCGCTCTGCCGATTACGTGGTGGATATGGGACCGGAAGCCGGGGTCAGGGGAGGTTACCTGGTTTTTGAAGGCCCGCCTGAGAAACTGGAACAAGCGGAAAATTCCCTTACCGGCCAGTATCTTTCAGGCAGAAAAAGCATCGAGGTGCCGCGCAACCGCCGCCCGGCAGGAGAGCAGAGATTTGTTATCCGCGGGGCCGGGGAAAACAATTTAAAAGACATTGATGTCTCGTTTCCGCTGGGCTGTTTTGTATGTGTAACCGGGGTCTCGGGTTCGGGCAAGTCGACTCTGGTGCTCGAAACCCTTTACAGGCTTCTTGCCCGCAGGATTTACAGGTCAGTAACCCCGCCTGGAAAACACATTTCCGTGGAGGGCTGGGAGTATATAGACAAAGTCATAAACATCGATCAGTCTCCCATAGGCCGCACCCCCAGGTCCAATCCGGGTACGTATACCGGGGTATTTTCCTTTATCCGGGAGCTGTTTGCCAAGACGCCCGAGGCACGGATGCGGGGTTATAGAGCGGGGCGCTTTTCTTTTAATATAAGGGGTGGCAGATGCGAGGCCTGCAGCGGAGACGGTATCATAAAGATCGAGATGCATTTTCTGCCCGATATTTTCGTTCCCTGCGACGTATGCCAGGGCAGGAGGTATAACCGGGAGACTTTGGAAATCAAGTACAAGGGCAAAAACATTGCAGAAGTGCTTGATATGACTGTAAACCAGGCAATGCAGTTTTTCAGGAACATAGGCCAAATAAGAACCAAGCTTCAGACCCTGGTGGATGTGGGCCTGGGTTATATCCGGCTGGGCCAGCCTGCAACCACGCTTTCCGGCGGAGAGGCCCAGCGGATCAAACTGTCTCGTGAACTTGCCAAGCGCGAGACCGGCCGTACTTTGTATATCCTGGATGAGCCTACCACCGGGCTTCACATGGAGGATATCAAAAAGCTTCTCTCTGTTTTAGACCGTCTGGTGCAAGAGGGCAATACAGTGGTGGTTATCGAGCATAATCTGGATGTAATCAAGCATGCAGACTATATGATTGATCTCGGACCGGAAGGGGGCGACGATGGCGGCTATGTGGTTGCTCAGGGCACTCCCGAGGAAATTGCCGCAGACCCGGGATCTTATACCGGCAAGTTTTTGCAAAAAATGCTTTAAGGATTTTTGATCCGCAACAGTGACAGTTTCGTAAAAAGTCAATTTTTAGATGGCAAGGTAAAAAGTTCAAGATCAAGGCGCGCAAATATCGAGGAATGCAGCGTACTTAATCGTACGTGAAATTCCGGAGATATGCAGCGCAACGCAGATATTGGACTTTTTACTTTGCCATCAACAGTAAAGAGCCCTTACCTGCGCTTTCAGGTAAGGGCTCTTTGCTGTTTTCATGAATTTGTGATCAGATGTGACCACAGCAGATTGGTAACCGTTTGCACAACCGGGGCGGCATAAATTATGACCAGCGAGACCACCAGAGTGTAGATAACATGAGCCTCGATC
>JAIPDT010000146.1 GCA_021737545.1 Desulfobacteraceae bacterium | reverse complement strand
CTGCCGAATCCGGGGACCTGACCACGAACTCGGGCGATTTTTACCTGTATTACAGCTTCACCCCTCATACGCGCGTATTTGGACACCTGGGGTATTCTCAGACAGATTACGATGAAAAGCCTGATGACTATAAGGTCTACACCGCGTCGACAGGTGTGGATCATCAATATTCGAAAACGTTGAGCCTGGGGGTGGATGCCGGCGCCTCATGGGTTGAGCGGGAGTATTTTTCAGACACGGAATCTTTATATCTCAGCGCGCAAATAGAAAAACAGTGGCAGAGGACTTCCTGGTATATGAACGCAAGAAGCGGCCTTGAATCGCGGGAGTTCACAGGTGCTGACAACCTGGGCCTTTCCCGCTACTGGTCCGTGGCAACGGGCCTTGATCGGACCCTGTGGCGCAATATCAAGGGCAACCTGGATTTTTCCTACCGCGATGACAGCTACCTTGAGCGCGAGCCCGAGGTGGACGAGCAGCATCTTGAAGCCTCCGGCGGGCTTTCGTGGTCTTTTGCCCGCTGGTACAAGGGTTTTTGCAGATATACTTTTGTCAGCCGGGATGCCGATATTGAGGCGGACAAATACGAGGATCACCGGTTTTTTGTGGGGGTTTCCGCGGAAAAGGACCTTTTCCGTTGGTGATAAATTAAGGAAAACGGAACATCAATATGGAAAAAGAGCAGTCCCAGGCAGATCTTTTTAAAAGATATCTCAATCTTGTTATCGGCAGGCACAGACTGATTGCCGGTTTCGTGCTGCTGGCGGTCACAGCGGGTTTTATTGTTTACCTGTCGCAACCCGAAATTTACCAGTCAACTGCATCAATTATCTACCAGCAGCAGCGGGTCAATCTGTCCAGATCCCTGGCAGATGACGGAAGAAGACTTGAGGAGATGGTAAAAACCGTGAGTCAGCAGGTTTTGAGCCGTAACAACCTCGAGAAGGTGATCAGGGAATTTAACCTGTATCCGGTCATGAGACAGGAGCTTCCCATAGAAGACGTTATCGAAAGAATGCGGGCAAAAGATATCAATGTAAGCATGGAAAAAAGCAAGGGCGATTTGTTTAGCGTCTCTTACAGGGGCAAAGATCCCCGCACTGTGATGCGGGTCACAAATTCGCTTGCATCGAAATTTATAGAGATAAACCTGCAGTTAAGGGAGGAAAGGGCCAGCGAAACTGCAAATTACATCCAGGATGAGCTGGAGATGGCCAAGGAGAAGCTCAACAAGCAGGAAGCGGAGATGCGCGATTACAAGCAGAAGCATTATAATGAAATGCCCCAGCAGAGAAGCGCCAATATGAGTCGTCTAACCGCACTCCAGGAGCAATACCAGGCTGTACAAAGAAACATCAACGACCTGGAAAATACCCGTTTTCTAATCAGCGAGCAGCTGGAGGTGCGCGAGGAACTCCGCAGTAAATCCGCGTATTCAGAGGATGCCCAAGCAGAAGCAGACAGTGGTGGTTCCGACGGGAGCCTGGCTGCCGCACGCAACAGGCTTCAGCAGTTGCTGACACGTTATAAGGAAAACCACCCCGAGGTAAAGCGTCTGAAAAAAAGAATTGAGCAGCTTGAAGCAGAACAGAAGGAAAAGGCCGGGGCAGCCGATACCGCAAGTTCTGCAGAGAACTTAAATAACGTGGGCGCTTCCGGCGCTGTGGATAAAAGAGCCAGTGAGCTTGCAGCCCAGTTAAAAGAAATTAATGCCAGTTTAAAGGACAAGCGCAAGGAAGCCCGGGACCTGAAAGAGAAAATCAATACCTACGAGCAATGGATAGCGGCTGCCCCGGCCAGGGAAGCGGAATGGTCGGCTTTGACAAGGGACTATGAGGAATTGAAAGAATATCACGATGAACTTCTTGCCCAGAGCCTGGCAGCCAACGCATCCAAGAGCCTGGAAGCAAGGCAGAAGGGAAGCCAGTTTAAAATCGTCGACTCCGCCTATCTTCCCAGGACCCCTGTTAAGGGGACTTTTTCCAAAATTTTGCTTATCGCCCTGGCCATGGGGCTTGTGGCAGGCTGCGGCCTGGTGCTGGGCATCGATTTTCTGGATACATCTTTTAAAAGGGCAAATGAAATCGAGGCGGAGATAGGGCTTGCCGTGACATGCGCGCTTCCCCTGATTGTAACGAAAGCCGAACAAAGGCGTGCAAGGCTCAAGGGCATTGCCGGGTATTTTGTTCTCGCGGTCTGGCTGGCCGGACTTGCGGCTGCAGTGGTATATTTCTGGCAGCAGGGAGAGATCATAATTTAAAGGATTTTTATATGGGCAAGTTATCAAAAGCTTTTGAAAAATCATCAAATTCTTCGGCCAGCGGAGCCACCCGGCAAAAACCTGAGCCGGCACCCGGCAAAAAGCAGACAGAAGAAAAAGCCGTGCGTTCAAAAGTGATTTTCCCTGATTTGGACGCAGGATATGCAAGAGAATTCTGGGATAGTCGGCTGCAACTGTCAACAGATCCGAAATCCGGGTATTTTGAAAGTTTCCGCCGGCTGCGGGCGTCAATTGTGTATCCTTCTTCCGGCAGGCGCCCCAGGACGCTTCTGGTTACAAGTGCGGCCCCCCACGAGGGCAAGGGGTTTGTCTGTGCCAACCTGGGGCTTGCTCTTTCCCAGGGCATGGAGCATCATGCAATGATGGTGGACTGTGACTTCAGGCATCCCACCCTTGCCGGGCTTTTCGGGCATTCCAACGAAACCGGCCTTACGGACTATCTTCAGGATGAAGCGGAGCTTTCCCTGCTTATAAGAAAGACCGGCCAGTCCAAGCTTTCTTTGCTTCCCAGCGGCCGTCCGCCGAGAAATCCGGCGGAGCTGCTGTCGTCTTCCAGAATGGCCCGGCTCATAGACGAGATGGCAGAGCGCTATCCTGACCGAATCGTCCTTTTTGACAGCCCGCCTGACGTCATAGCTTCCGAAACAAGCGTGTTGGCACAGAATATCGACGGTGTAATCCTTGTGGTCAGGTATGGTGCATCCAGAAAAGCGGATGTAAAGAGATTTGTGGAAAATGTTGGCCGCGAGAAAATTTACGGAGTTGTTTTTAATGCGTTTCCTGAAGACACAATGGAGAGCTTTCTGAACAGGAAGATGGGTTACGGCTACGGGTATTACAAATATTCATACGGCGGCTATTAACCGGCAAACATGAAGAAGGGAGCTTCTCAGTTGCAAGTATACTGTATAAAAAAGTATAATTTATTTTTTGTTTTTTCTAGTTTCCAGTATCTAGTTTCTAGTCTCTAGGAGCCCTATGCCCTACGTTTTCCGGAAATATTATCCCTGGCGAAACATTTTGTTTGTTTTAAGCGAGGGGGCGCTTATATTTATCATCATAAACTGCGTATTTTTATCGTGGGCGGGTGTATCCGGCTACCGGGAGCTTCTGCCCCTATATATTTTCCGGGCATTTGTGGTCACCTTTGTTTTCCAGGTTTGTTTTTACTTCTTTGACCTTTATGACCACACCATTATCCCGCTGTTTTCGGATCACACGCTAAAGGTGCTCCAGACCTTCGGGATCGGATGCATCATCCTGGCTTTTGTATATTACATGTTTCCCCTGCTCACGATTTCCAACCGGGTCTTCTGGTCAGGGATGTTTGCCGTGGGCCTGGTGATTTTATTATGGCGTTTTACGTATTTTCGGATACTTGAGCACCGCATTTTTGATCAGCCGGTGGCTCTGGTGGGCACCGGGCAGCTTGCAGGGCAGATTGTGTCAGCCATAGAAGAAAAAAAGGACTCGGGTCACAAAATTGTTGCCTTTGTGGGGGACAAGCAATCGCCGGTGGTGACAGACGGCCTTCCTGTGTTCAGTGACGCAGGGGGGCTGCAGCCGCTGTGTGAAAAGGGTTTAGTTGAAAAAATCGTGCTTGCCCTGGATGAAAGACGCGGCGTGATGCCCATGAGCGAACTCATCCAGTACAAGTTCATGGGTATTGAAATACTGGATGCGGTTGGATTTTACGAAAAACTCACCGGAAAGATAATGGTGGAGAGGGTAAATCCCTCATGGATGCTTTTTTCTGAAGGGTTTTATGTGGGGCGCTTAAAAGAAATGTTAAAGCGAACCATGGATATTGCGGCATCATTATGCATGTTTTTGCTGTCTTTGCCTGTTTTTTTGTTTTCATCTGTGGTGATAAGCCTTGAGTCTTCGGGCGGGGTTTTTTACCGCCAGGAGCGGGTGGGTCAAAAGGGGCGTGTTTTTAGCATCATCAAGTTCCGCTCCATGTATGATGGCTCTGAAAAATCCGGTCCGGTCTGGGCGGAGGCGGAAGACAGCCGGGTGACCCGTTTCGGCAAATTTATCCGTAAAACAAGGATCGATGAACTGCCGCAGCTACTAAACGTGCTGAGGGGCGATATGAGTTTTGTTGGCCCGAGACCGGAGCGGCCGGTTTTTGTCTCCGATCTGGAGAAAAAAATACCGTTTTATTCCATCCGGCACGCGGTCAAGCCGGGGATAACCGGCTGGGCGCAGATTTATTACCCCTACGGTGCATCAGAGAAAGACGCGCTGCGCAAGTTGGAGTATGATCTTTACTATATCAAGAATTTATCGCTGGGAATGGATCTGGCCACGATTTTCCAGACCATCAAAGTGGTGCTGCTACAGAAAGGTGCCAGGTAGCGTGTAATGCGATAAACCGGAGTTTGACTCATGCAGCAAGCCTTTACAGACACGCAGAAGGAAATATCGCGCCTGGCCCACAACAACCGGGCCCTTTTTGATCTTCTGCCTGACATGCTTCTGATCATAAAGGACGACTTTGTGATAGAGCACATGAACCATGCAGCCCTCTCCAGGTTCGGAAAGCAGAACGGCCGCAAGTGCCACCAGGTAATCCTGGGCGCGGATGAGCCCTGCGACAGGAGTTTATGTCCTTTCGGATGCCCGGAATACGAAAAACAATACGGCCAGGTATTTGAAAGAAAGCTCTCTGATGATTTCTACGTTGAATACACTCATATTCCTTTCGAGGGCTATCGCCATGACAATCTCTCGCTTCTTATAGTGCGTGATATTACCCAGAAAAAAAAGCATGAGCTGGAACTGGAAAGATACAGCAAAAATATCGAGCAGGTGCTAAAAGAGAAAATCGCGATTTTACGTGAAAGCGAAAAAGAACGGGAACAGTTGTCCCACGAGCTAAACCACCTGAAAAAAGAAACCGAACGGCTTTTCTTCGGCCGCGAAAATAAAATGCTCGGTGAAAGCAAGCCGATCCGTGAACTCAGGCAGAAGATCTACCAGGTTGCAGAATCCAGTGCCACTGTTTTGATCACTGGCGAGTCAGGAACAGGCAAGGAACTGGTGGCAGACCTTATATATGAGCACTCCGGCCGGGTGGACAGGCCTTACCTTAAGTTCAATTGCGCCGCGGTTACCGAGACCCTCCTGGAAAGCGATCCTTTCGGTTATGAAAAGGGGGCTTTTACAGGTGCAACTTCGGCCCACAAGGGCAAATTCGAGGATGCACACGGAGGTACGATCTTTCTTGACGAAATCGGCGCTATCAGTCCGAGGATGCAGACAGCCCTTCTGCGGGTGCTGCAGGACGGCGAGATTGTCCGGGTAGGCTCCAATCGAAGCATTTCCGTGGACGTCCGTGTTGTCGCCGCCACAAACTCTGATCTTTCCGCAGACGTTGAAGCCGGTAGATTCAGAGAAGACCTGTATTACCGGCTTAATGTGATAAACCTTTGCACGCCGGCATTAAGGGACCGCAAGGAAGATATTGTCCTGCTTGCCACCAATTTCCTTGTGAAATACCGGGAGCGTTTTAAAAAGGCGGTTACCTATCTGCCGAACAGCGTGGTTGAAGATCTTCTTGCCTATGACTGGCCGGGCAACGTCCGGGAGATGGAAAACGTAATCCAGCGTGCCGTGCTCATGTCGAAAAACGGCATGATTTCACCGGCCGACCTGGGGATTGTTTTAAAGAACGAGCCGGACGGACACGACGGCCGCGCTTCAGTTGCCGGAGTTGAAAACCCCACCAGCCGACCTCTAAAAGAAAGCGTAAGGATTTTCGAGGCCGAGGTTATTTCTGCGGCAGTCAGGGAGCTCGGCGGCAGGATGGAGGAAGTGGCCAGGCAGTTGGGGATTTCCAAGACAACCCTCTACGATAAGCTTAAACTATACAATATCACGCCGAAACAGATTCTTAAGGATTAATGGCCTGTTATTTGCATGAGGATAATGAAAATTAACCGACGTTCAGGTGAATTGTGACGCAATCAGACAGGTATAGATAATGAATACATCCGAAAACGGGGCTACAAGAACCCGTTGTCCTTATTTTCTACAGGACATGCACGCCTGCGGACTTCATTCTGACGGGCTTTACCTGCCCCCGAGGGTTCATGTTCTTTCCTATTGCCTGACGCCTTCTTACAGAGACTGTGCCACATTTGAGAGATATGGTTCATCAGGAAACATTCGCACAGACGAATCCGCCCGCCCCCCTGCCGGCAGGCGGAGGTTTATGCGGTTTGCCGGAAACCGCAGGGTGCTGATCAGGGCATGCACCCCCTTAGGGATTGTGACAGGTGAGTTTGAGGGGAATGCAACAACTGTCGATTACAGTCAGAACGGTATGCGAATCGTAATGGATAAGGAAATTCCGGAAGGCAGTCTTGTTCTTTTCGACTTTGATAATGATTTTTTGATTCCCCGCCTGCAGGGAGTTGCAGAGTTGTGCTGGCACAGAAAACATCCTGATACCCCCGGCAACGTCGAGGCCGGCCTCACTTTTAAGGATCATTTCAGCAGGGCTGCCCTGGCAGTCGAGCTGGAAAAGTAAGCTGCCCGTCTTCCCCTCCCAGGTTTCTGAAAAATTTTCCGGAAAAACGGACAGGGCATTCCGTATTTTCGGAATATGGTATTAAAACCCCTGCCTTTGAATCATCCGAGCTTTTTGTAGCCATTCCTCCCAAGTTTTTGCCGTGGTTAGTGCGGTTTTCCTGAGAGGGTTTTTCCGCTTTTCTGAAATCGTCCCACGCATTTTAAAAAACCTGAAACTTCGGCGGAGGCTTTTTACGTGATT
>JAIPDT010000016.1 GCA_021737545.1 Desulfobacteraceae bacterium | reverse complement strand
CCACCGGGCTGTCGGATTCCACCGCGGCATGACGTGCAATGTTTAAGGCCAGGGCGGTTTTGCCCATTCCGGGGCGGGCTGCCATGATTATCAGGTCTGATGCCTGGAATCCGGATGTCAGTTGGTCGAGTTTTTTAAAGCCGGAGGGCACTCCGCTGATAAGAGATTTGTTGCCCTGCCTGGCTTCCAGGGCATCTATGTTTGATTCAATGATCCCGCTTATGGGATAGAAGTTCTGTTTCTGTTTCTGATCCGCTATATCAAACAGAGCGCCTTCTGCGAAATCGACCACATCGTCTGTGCTGCCGGAATCGTCATAGCATTTTTGCACTATGTCGTTTGCAGTGGAGATCAGGTTTCTGAGCAGTGCCTTGTCGCGTATTATCCTGGCATAGTGCACCGCATTTGCAGGCACGGGAGCGGTGTCCACGATTTTTGCCAGATATACGGCACCGCCTGCGGAGTCGAGCTGATTTTTGCTCTTTAGACGTTCGGTCAGGGTGACCAGGTCTACGGGCTCATCCCGGGCAAAAAGCTCTGTAATGGCGGCAAAAATGGTTTTGTGCGCCGATTTGTAAAAGGCTTCTGGCGAAAGAATATCGAGTATATCCAGAAGGATATTATTGTCCAGCAGCGCAGCGCTGATGATGGACTCCTCTGCGTCGAGGCTCTGCGGCGGAAGTTTTTGAAGAGAAGGGTCCTTGTTCATGGCTGCAACGGTATTTTGATAAATCGATCCATAAAAATCGGCAAAGCCTATTGCTGCTGTTCCGCAACCACCTCCACGGTGATTTCAGGCTCTATATCCTTATAAATTCTGATCGGCACCTGATAGGAGCCCAGGTTTTTGATTGCATTGGAAAGCAGTATGGAACGTTTCTGGACCTCGATGCCTTTTTGAGCGAGGGCTTCGGCAATGTCTTTGACACTGACCGATCCGTAGAGCCGGTCTTCGTCGGCCACTTTGGCCGGGATATGAACCGATACCCCGTCGAGCCGGGCGGCCATTTCTTCGGCTCTTTCCCGTTCCTTGGCCATCTGGAGCTCGATTTTGGCCCGTTCCTGTTCCATCTTTTTCCGGTTTCCCTTGGTTGCGGGCACGGCCTTTCTCTGGGGAATGAGATAATTTCTGGCGTAGCCGTTTTTAACATCAACTTCCGATCCCACAATGCCGAGCGCGTCTATGGTTTCATTTAGTATAACTTTCATCTTCAACCTCCGATGATTGGTAGTTTTTGTGTTGTTTTTTACGAAGATCCTGCATTGCCGTCGTTCTCAGCGCTCAGGCGTCTGAAGTCCGCCCATGTATCAAAAAATCCCACGCCTACTATAAGGAGGGCAAACACCTGTTGTATGGCAAAAAACGCGTAAATCAGCATCCTTAGAAATACAGGCACTTGCCTGCTTTCAAAATAAAACGAGACCACCGCAAGCCCCTGGAAAAGATAAATCAGCATTAACAGGATCAATCCGTTTATCCCGACAAAGGAAAGCGGCTCCCCGGCGACAAGTACCACCAAGCCGCATCCGATTACCGCCCAGACCAGTACATCCGGTGCCTTCCAGCGATTGAGTCTGCCGAAATCCGGCTGACCGATCTGCCGGGCGCGTAAAGTAATTCTTACCAGCAGCAGATTTGCCCATGCAGAAAAGATGAGCCCGGATACAGCCAAGGCCGGCATAATCATCATTATCACATAATGGACGCGATCCAAAGACTCCTTTAAAAGTCGGATTCTATTGTCCTGTACGCCCATGTTTTCATATACGGCCGCGGTCATCTCAAGGTTTGCACGTACATAATCGGATACAAGCTCCAAGGGGCCGGCTTCTGATATGCTGCCAATGAAAACCAGAGCGGCTATTGCTCCTGTAAGAACAACCCCGCACGCATAGGCGATGGCCTTTTCAACTGAGAAGCCCTTTTCCAATGCGCCTCCCAGCGCAAATCCCAGACCCATCATGCAAAGCATCAGCCACAGATCAACCGGTTGCCCCGCGCCTAAAACCCAGATCGTGACCAGGGCGGCAACCGCCATTATGCCGCTTGGGTTCCTGCCGAGCTTTATCCGGTAGAAAGCCACCGGCAACGGCATTAAAAAAAAGCATATGAAGCCGGCAATCGGAAAGTAGAGCGAGACTGTACCGCAGAGGACCAGGATGCCCGCTCCGGTAAGAATCTCCCTTGAGTTTGCCGATGTAATCTGTTCGGGCACGGGATTCTGCCCCCATGAGCTACCAAAGCGTTTGAACCGCCCCCCGCTGAAATCCGGCTCACATGTCCGAAGTTCCCACGTAGGGCAGCAGTGCGATTTTGCGTGCGCGTTTTATGGCAAGGGCAAGGCTGCGCTGATGCCTTGCGCATGTGCCTGAAATGCGTCTGGGAATGATTTTTCCGCGTTCTGTGATAAAATATTTAAGCATCCCGGGATCCTTGTAGTCAATAACCAAGTTGCTGTCCGTGCAAAACCGGCAGACTTTGCGCCGGTGGAAAAAACGTCGTTTGTTCATCACGGCCATTTTACTGCTCCTTTTATTCTCTTGCAGTTGTGGATTCTTCTGTTTCAGCGGTTTCTATTTCGGATTGTTCGCTTTCACCGCCCGCCGGCAGTGTCTCATCAGTCCCTGTTTCAGGTTCTTGGGAACCGGTTTGCTCTGCCGGCTGTTCTTCCTCCACATGCCGTGCTTTTAAGGCTTCAGGATCGACGTTTTGTTCCAGCCGGACTGTCATAAATCGCAGAACCCGCTGATCATGCCGCAGCATACGTTCGATTGCATCGACAATCTCGCCGTTTCCGCAAAAATCGGTGCGCACATACTGACCCTGCCTTTTTTTGCGGATTTCGTAGGCCAGTTTCTTCATGCCCCAGTCATCAAACTCGATCAGTGTTCCGTTTTGCCTGGATATCTGGGACTCAATCCGCTCAAGCAGCGCATTTCTTTCATCCTCGCCGACATCCGCATCAATGATGGTAATGTTTTCGTACCTGTTCATGCCTCCTCCTTTTGGCTGATAAAGCCCCGGATAAATAATAAATATTATAAATAAAATAACCGGAGCAAGGATAAAGGGTTTATATAAATCTGATAATTAAAACTTTTTTAATGTTTTTTGTCAAGAATAATTTGGAGACCGGATCAAACAGGATTGCCCGGATGAATTGATTTGTTTAAATGATTGAATAGCTGCCATCCCAGCATGGCAATACATTCTGAATCCAGAAATTTTTCCACGCCGGATTTAAATAATACAAAACATTTTGCAGGAAATTCCTCGTCCGCATCATTATAGAGCATAAGCAGGGGGACCCTGGGAAGTGCGTCAAACTGCATGGCAAGGTCATAATCAATGTCAAGGTTGGGCGGATAACCGCCCAATGCGTGGCCGGCCTTTTTTAACTCCCCAAAGCCCGCTGAAAAATATTTTTCAATGGCGCCTTCGACATCATTTGCAAAATAGCTTGTCAACGGTCCGGAATCCTTCAAATCCCTGAAGTTTACCCAATCGTCTTCCGGGGGAAGCGCAGGCGGGCAAAGCAGAATATACTTGCTCAGGATAACACAAATATCATGAGGCGGCCTTTTTCCTGACGGATCAATTATTTCGTCCCTGGAAATTTCATATTGATTCCGGAAAAGGGGTATCTTTAGATTCCCGCCTTTCAATTCGGCCCCCAGGTTATCTGCCAGTGATTCAAAGGAGAGTTCCCTTAAGCGCGAGAGGTAATACATATAGGTTTCTTCAAATACGTTTTCCCCGGGCTTCATTCATTTTCTCCGCGAGCGTAAACGTTATCCATTTCGAAGTTGTTGAACCGATAATCTTTTATTGATCGGATGCAAAGCTTAATTTGGTGCCGGACATATTCAATATGAACCTGTCGGCAAAGGCCGCCTCTATTCTGCCGGCCGCATTCCGGCCGGTGCAGTGTGCGGGAATTATATAGGCCGGATCAATCTCTTTTAAGGCATCGATTGTGGGCTGAATAACAGGCTCAAGCCCGGGCCCGGACAGGTGGAACCCGCCCATAACAGCATATACCTGATCAATACCTGTTACTTTTCTGGCGTATTGGACCGTGTTTACAATACCTGAATGAGCACACCCGCTTAGAATTACAAGTCCCTTGTTTTTCACTAAAAAGACAAGGCTTGTGTCGTCTTCAAAGGTGTCCTGCATTGGCACCCCGTCTTTTTCATACCAAAGCGAGGGCGCGCCCTTTTCAAATCCGGTGACGCGTTCGATTTCGGATAGAAAAAGAGCCTGTCGTTCTGCCATTGGGTAAGGCTCGGCTGTCTCCACTAACGTGACGGCGGCCTCCTTTGCTTTCTGCCTTGTAAACGGAGGCAAAACGTATTTTAAATTCTCGGAGACTTTATGATAGCGAGGTGCGCGGAAAACCTCTGGGTGGACAATCAGCTCAATGCCCGGCTTTCCGATCATGCCGGATAATTTTTCGATTCCGCCCACATGATCCATGTGTCCGTGAGAAAGCGCCATAATTTCAACCCGGCTCATATCAGCTCCCAGGTTCCGGGCATTAAAGGCGGCCCCGTGCTCTGAGAAGCCGAAATCAAACAATATAGTTCTTGGGCGGTCATCCAAAAATGTTGTTATCATGGCGGAAAACCCGTGTTCCGCTATGATGCTGTCTTGTATATCAATTTCTTTCCTGGACCTGGCCCTGGTGATAATATTCGAGTCGTCTCCTGCCAGTATATCTATGTAATTGTCCTGCAGGGTAAGAATTTCAACCCTGTCAACCGCCTGGACCGAAACCGTCATAAATAACTCCTTAGCCGCAGGCGAGAGATTCGCAAGCAGCAACCTCATGCTATCAATGTTTGGTTATATTCCTGAATGTTCAGGGGGCTATTCGTGCTGCGTGCTGTCTCCCTTTTGGCGGGGGGCAATTGAATCCATATATTTAAGCGCGTCCGGATTTCCAAGTTCGGCCGCCCTGCCGATGTCTTCTATTGCTTTTTTATCTCTCCCTGCGAGCATATGCACCCATCCCCGGCCGTATAAATAATTGCCGTTTTTCGGCTCACTGGAAACCGCCCGGTTGATAAAATCGAGAGCTTTATCATATTCGCCGTTTTCCGCATAAACTACCCCTAAGTTGAAAGCCGCCCGGGTGTTGCCCGGATCCAGTTCAAGTGCCTTTTTAAAACTCTTGATAGCGGCGTCCTGGTTGCCATAGGAAGCATACAGTCCTCCTTTGTCCATCCAGTATTGCGCGTCGTCTTTGCTAATCGTCTGGTCGGATTTTTTATTCTCCTGTTTTCCCGCCGGGCCGGAAGACCGCATTTCTGGTTGACTCGCGGAGGCCAAAGTTTTCTCGGAACTAGTGAATTCGGAGAAGGATTTTCCGGAGCTTTGCTGCGAAGGCGGAGCCTGGAGATCTGTGCTTTGCTTTTTCTGCATGGCTTCCACGGAGTCGACAAAACGCCTGATATCCTCTGTATTCATGGTGTACTCAGCCTGCATGCGGCGATCCTGCAGTTTTACTGTATAAACCAGGTCTCCAAGATCCGGTATGGATTCGACGGATTGCGCATCCTTGCCCGAATTCATGGCAGCCGCAGCCTTCATCACTCCGCCCAGGTCCACTGTCATTGTTATTAGCGGACCTTTGGAATCAGCGGGTTTAAAATCCGAAACCTTTTGGATCAGCGATTTCAGACGGGCATCATCAGAGGCGGTCAGAAGGCAGTCGTTTAAAATAGTCATGCGTATTGGCAATCGCAAAACATGAACTTCTTTGCGGGTCTCCGGATCAATCACTGGCAGCCGGGCCTGAATTCCGGCCACGGTATTGCCGTCAATGGTGGAATTTGCGGTCCTGGTGACAATTGAATCAAATTTATGATCAGGATATTGCTCCCGGAAGGATTGCGCAGTTTGTTTGCCCGCCTCCATTAGCCACGGGATTAATTGCGATTCCAGAAAGTCTTCCGGCAGGTCCCGGCCCGGGGTTAACGCAGTGACCATTTCCATGCGTATATCCGGAGGATCAAGGGACATTGCCCCTACCATCTCGCCGGTAAAAAAAGAAAACATTTCAGCGGCCTTGTCCATGTCAAAACCCATGGACTTGTAGAACTCGCCGAAGTAATCGGTCATGAAACCGGTTGATGCGGCAATATCATAGGGGCGGCTTTGAAACTGTATCTGAAGATTCGCATCAGGCGTGATATTGCCCAGGCGACCTTCGGGGGAATCCTGTGTTCCGGTCATTAACCCGGCTATTTCGGAATCTGCCATGGCCAGTATTTCAGTGGAAAAGACAGCATTTTTACGATCTATGTCCCCACCGAAGGAAAGGGTTTCAACCTGGCGGCCGAGTTCAAGGAAAGCCTCCATCATCATCCCGGTCTGCCCGGCAGGCGCAGTATCTGCAGAGTTTTGCCTGGCCGCGGCCATTTCTTTTTCCATGGTCTCTATCAATTGCTGAATCTGCTGTTCTGCCTTGCCGATCAACCTTGATGCGGCGATATCCACTGATACAAAACGCCCGCCCGGCTTTTTGGAGGCTTCGGCCAGGGCGGATGCAAGCTGCGGGCTCACATGCGCAGTTTTTCCCTGCTGCAGGGCAACCAGGTAATAGTCTTCCTTTTTTTCCGCTCCGTAAGCGGATGCAAAGTCTTTATTGGGGCTTTTAAACGGCACGAGAAGTCCCATATCCGGCATTTTTTTAACTTGTTCTTTGTCAAAATTTGCTCCGATTACCAGGGCGCGCCCGGGATCAATCCACTGAGTTCCCATAAGCATGCCGCGAAGCTTTGCAGAAGGCGAGTGCCCGGATTGCCGGGTCTCTGACGCGAATACTTCGTCAATTATATTCATGGTCTGCTCTATGCCGGCAATCCGTATGACTACATCCGGTTGGGAACCGGTTTGAGCCTGGCAATATGATAATGGCGGGGTGCAGATTGCGACGAAAACGGCAATCAGAAAAACAGGGACTTTCGAAGTGAGTACATTTTTCATGAGGCCTCCCTGAGCGTAGCAGGAAATGTTTGCATGGATAAGTTAACAGCCGTTAAATTCAATTTTGTTAAATTACGACTAAAATAGTTTTCAGACAAAGTCAACAGGATAGAATTTATCTATTTTTAATTGACCGAAGGGCTAAATTTTGTTACCAATACAATTTCTAACTTTTCTTTGTGTTTATTTGACATAGTTTTTTACAGGCTTCTTCTGTGGAAAGAACATGATTCGATTCCCCGGCCTTCCGGCCTTTGTTTTCCTGTGTGCTTTTCTTGCTGTCGCATTTATACCCCTTCAGTATGTCTGCGCCCTTGACAATTCCGCGGGGCAGGAACGGGAATTCTCTGCTGCAGAGTCTATTGCCCGGCAGATTAACTTGACTCCCGAAGAACGAACTTTTCTGAAAAATCATCCGGTTATCCGGGTGGGCAACGAAGACGACTGGCCGCCTTTTGACTTTAGTGAACACGGGCGTCCCAAGGGTTACGCCATTGATCATCTGGAGCTTTTGGGACAGCGTCTGGGCATCTCCTTTGAATATGTTAACGGCTATACGTGGTTTGAATTGTTGGGCCTTTTCAGGGACAGGGAGATAGACCTGTTGCCCTGTCTGTGGATCTCCGAGGGCAGGAAGCGGTTCATGAGCTTCACCGAGCCTTACCTGGAACTGCCGTATGTCATTGTAGCCTCCAAAGATGATAAATCAATTCGAACTGTTAAAGATCTCAAGGGGAAGAGGGTTGCTGCGGCCAGGGGGTATAAGCAGGAAGAGGTGCTGCGCACATTTTATCCCGAGATTAACATATACCAGGTTCAAAATGCACTGCAGGGACTGGAGGCGGTCACATACGGCGAAGCTGACGCCTATATCGGTTATCTGGGTACAGTGGCTTATCTTATGGCCACGCGTTTTTTGGGCAGCCTGCAGATCTGCGGGCAGAGCAGGGCGCCCGAGCTCGGCCCCCAGGGGCTTCACATCTCCGTGCGTCCGGAGTTGCATCCGCTCGGGAACATTTTGCAAAAGGCCATGGATACGGTCACTGACACAGAAAAGGTGGAATTGGCCGAAAAATGGATTCCAGTTGAGAAAACCAGTGCCCCCGATCTGACGACCGATGAAAAAGTTTTTTTGCGCAAACACCCTGTGCTCAGGGTGGACAACTTAAAAAACTGGCCTCCGTTTAATTTTAATGAAAAGGATCGCCCCCAGGGCTTTAGTATAGATTATATGAAACTTCTGGCCGACAAGCTGGGAGTTGAGATCGAGTATGTCACCGGCTTTGTCTGGGGGGAGTTTATGGATATGCTGCAGACCGGTGATATAGATATACTATGCGATGTGGTCGAAACACCTAATCGCAAGAAGACGATCTCTTTTACTGAACCTTACCTGACAATTTTTTCGGGTATAGTGGTCCGGAAGGGAAACGAGAGGTTTGCCGGGTTAAATGATCTGGCGGGCAGGAAGGTGGCCGTACCAAAGGATTTTTACTATCAGGAGATATTAAAGAGGGATTATCCCCGAATACAGATTGTTGTGGAAAATGACACCCTGGATTGCCTCAGGGCGGTTTCTTCCGGAAAGGCGGCTGCGGCTTTATCGGAAAAACCGGTTTTTGACTATCTGATCAATCAACACTTTCTTACGGATTTGAAAAGCGTGCCGATTATGGAAAGTCGGTATTTCGACAATACGCCTGTATCCATAGGGGTGAGTAAGGATAGAAAAATTCTGCGCAATATTCTGCAAAAGGCCATGGACAAGGTCAGCCAGGAGGAGCGGAACAGGCTTTACAGACGTTGGCTAAAACAGCAGGATCAGGAATCCGGCAGATCCAAGATACTTTTTTCCCCGCAAGAACGTCAGTGGCTTGAAAAAAGGGAAGCAATCAGCATGTGCGTCGATCCCTCCCGGCTTCCCTTTGAAGAGATAGACGCAAGCGGCGTTCACCGGGGAATTGCTGCTGACATCATTGCTTTACTGGAAAAAAGAATCGGGCTGCCCATCCGGGTCGTGCCCACGGAGACCTGGCAGGAAAGCTTGAACGCCATGGAAAACGGCCACTGCGACCTTCTTTCCAGCGTGTCTAAAAACAGCCGGGACGAACGCGGATTTGTGACCTCCAGCCCGTATATCGAATCAGTCAATGTTATAGTGGCAAGAAGCAGTCAGACGTATATCCCGGATCTGCATGCCCTGGAAGGAAAGAAAGTGGCGATCGCGCGGGGAAATCCGGTGGGAAGCTATCTTGAGGACCGTTTTCCCGGTATCCGTCTTTTTTACTACCCGGATCTGGACCAAACATTGCAGAAGGTGGCCAAAGGGAAGGCAGAAGTTGCAGTGGGCAGTCTGCACCGGGTTAGCTACGCGATTCATGAATTGGGACTCTATGATCTGAAAATCGCCGGGCAGACTCCGTACAAGGAACAACTGGCCCTGGGCATCAGAAGTGATGATTTAATTTTAAACTCCATTATGAACAAGGCCCTGGAGTCGCTCACCGACCGGGAAGTAAGCGGGATCACCCGGAAATGGCTGTCTATAAGATATGATCAAGGGGTCAACACCGCACTTTTACTTCAGATTCTGGGGGCAGGCCTCTTTCTTATCAGCCTGTTTGTTTTCTGGAACAGAAAGCTCGTCCGTTTAAACCGGGAACTCGGCATAGCGCACGAAACTTTGGCCGTAAAGAGCCGGGAATTGGAGAGGCTTTCGATAACAGACACTCTGACCGGACTTTTCAATAGAATGAAACTCGAGGATCTCCTGGTAAACGAAATAAAGAGGGTAAAACGAACCGGTCAGCCTTTTTCCGTGATTATGCTGGACGTGGACAACTTCAAAAAGATAAACGATTCATACGGACATCAGGCAGGCGACGTTGTTCTTCGCGAAATCGCGAGGTTTTTGCAGGCCAGTGTCAGGCAGGCCGACAGCCTCGGCCGCTGGGGCGGCGAGGAGTTTTTAATCCTTTGTCCGAACACGACCGGCAAGGGTGCGGCCATCCTGGCCGAACACCTGCGGCGGTTGCTATCCGCCCAAAATTTTGCTGCGGCAGGCGGGGTCACCTGCAGCTTCGGGGTGGCTGAGTACCGGCCGGAAGAAGGGGAGAATCAGCTTTTGAGCAGAGTAGACCGGGCGATGTATTCGGCGAAAAGACTGGGCAGAAACAGGGTGGGACTGGGCGGCTGAATTTTCAAAATTCCCGGCAAGGTTTTTAACCTAAATGGCTTCGTTCATTTTATTTAAACAGACAATTTTTCCCACTTAAGAAGCTGCGCCACTATCATCCCCGCGATAAAACCGGCAGCCAGGTTGGATGCCAGGGTGATGCCCAGGATCATGATGGCCACAAAATAGTCCTTGCGGCCGGTCAGATCCATTATGGTCATGCTTAGCTGGACTCCGGCAAATACGAGCAGAACGCCGAGAATGGCCATGGGCAGCAGCTTTAATATGTCTATGATATTGCCGCCAAGCACGAGCGCCAGCACGGCAAAGATCAGCCCGATTATCAGGTTGGATCCGGCTGTCCGCGCACCAAAGCGGTAATGGGCGGCCAGACCTCCGGAGCCGTGGCAAAGCGGCATCCCGCCCAGACAAAAGCTCATGAAATTGGCAAGCGCCATGCTGATGCAGACCTTTCGGTTGGTTACTTTTTTCGAGCGCTCGCCGAAATACTCTTTGGAAAGATCCGTATATGCAAGCACCGCGTTTCCCAGGGTCATGGGAAGCTGGGGCAGTACCAGGGCAAACAGGGCAAAGGTGAAATCAACCTTTCCCGGCAATCCGAAGGCAAACAGCTCCGGGATATGAAACCCTATGCCGCCGTTGCCGAAGTCTGTTCTTGCACCCAGGGCAAGGCCCGCTGCAAGGCCGCCCAGTACAACTACCAGTGCTGCCGGGAATCTTCTGTTGTCAAGCAAAAAAAGGGTTATAATTGTCGCAATGCCGCCGATGACAAGACTTACAGGTACTGGTCCGATGTTTTGAAAGGCCAGGTAGGGTTCCACGGCGTTGTGGATTTCCTGGAATCTGGATGTGCCGATGATAAATTTTATACCGCCTGAAATCAGAAGCGCGCCTGTGGAGAGCTGGACCCCGCGGATGACCGACTGCGGAGTGGCCTTGCGGATAAGGTCGATTGCTCCGGTCGCTCCGACTATTAAAAGAAAAACCCCCATGAGAAGCGATGAGGCAAGAATCTGGTCTGCGCTAAGCGATGTGGCAATGGCATAGGCGCCGATAACCTTCATGGGCTGGACCGGAACCGTGACACCGAAATAAATCCCGGAAAGTATAAAAAAAATACCGAGGCTCAAAAACAGGCCGAGCGGATTTAATCCGTTGACCAGAACCATTGCAATGGCAATTGGCAAAAGCGTGCCCAGGTCCCCCAGCGAGCCTGCAAATTCCATCCGGTTGAATCTGAAAGTCTGCGACATAATGTTTCCCTTCGGTCATGCAAAGTATTGGTGGAGCAGTCTTGCACACATTGACGCTGCAGCGATTTTTGTCGGGGTTTTGAGAATATAAATCAGCAGAGGCACCACAAACACGCCGCCGCCTATCCCCAGAAACCCGCCCGGAAGCCCTATACAGGCGCCGATGCCTATGCCCACAATAATTTTTTTCAAAGGCCCCGGATTTTTTATTTACCGGTAATGAAAAATTTTTCTGCCGGTTTCGGATTCAGCAGCTTTGCAGCGGTCTGCCGCCACTGAGCCATTGTTTCTTCATTTATGCGGTAATGGACGAAATAGCCGCGCTTTTCAGCCACAACAATATCTGCGTCCCGCAGTATGCGCAGGTGCTGGGATACTGCGGCAGGAGACATTTCCAGGGATTTTGCCAGCGCATTAACGCACAGACACCGGTTTTTTAGCAGCTCGATTATGCGTACCCTTGTATCAACCGCGAGCACCTTGAATACCCGTGCTGTTTTCTCCGCGTCGACCATTAAGCCTCCATTTAATTAAGCAACTACGCAGATACTATAATCATTATGCTGAAATGTCAATACCGGACCCTTATATAATTATTGTGCCATTCATTCATTGGTTTTTTGAGAATTTTTGCCTGTGGCATACGTTCTGCGATGCGCCAGATCAACCTCTGGTAATTTCAATAAACCGATTTTCCAGCTTTTTCCGATTAGTGCTGATTTCTCGGGCGAGTTTTCGGATGTGGTTGAGTTGTCCCGGGTTTTTTGTTTCCAGGCGGTGCTTTTGTGTGGAACATAAATACCAGGTGCCTGATGCAATTATTGACAGACCGCCAGCATTGTCGCCGGGGCCATGGCGGCCCCGTGCATTCATGTTCCATTAAAAACCCAGAGACTGGTTTATCAGCACTACGGTGACATCGGTCATCATGGGTTTTCGGTGCAGGATCGTGGTGATGCGGCAGATGCGCTGGGGCGAGTTGCAGTCCGTGCAGATGCCGGTTTCAGCGCAAGGGGTGTTCATGTTTAAACTGCGGGCGCGCAAGGGGCCGGCTACTTCTTTCACACGGCGCAATGCGCTGTCCAGATCCCGGGTTACCTTGTTCATTCCCGCTATAATAATGACATTCGGGCAGCCGAAGGTCATTGCATTGGTCCGGTTGCCCACCCCGTCCACGTTGATTATTTCACCGGTTGCGGAAATCGCGTTTGCGCTGCATATAAAGCAGTCACAGCGGCCCTGTTTGAGTCTTAGGGTAAGATCGGATTCCTCGGGCTGGGGGTCCCAGTGATCGTAGACAGTTTTTCCCTGTTGTTTAAGGGCTTCTGGCAGATCAAGCGCCCTGGCTGTGGCCGAGCCGCCGAATCCGAAACTGTTATAGTCCTTTGCCAGTTCCGCGGCAAACTCCCGGGCCTCGTCTGCAGAGGCCAGGAAGTGACCGGTAAAGCCGTGTTTCTTGAGGTTTTCAATGGTTTGATGCCCCAGTTTTTCCCACAGCCATGTATGATGTTGCGCATTCGTCATAACGCATCCTTATGGTTTTTGGGTTACAGGAACGTATTGCAGCTATTTTATATAACCTCGAAATTATTTAATAACATAGGATCTATTGTCTGGCAAGGTTTCCGGGTGTGCGGCAAAAGACGGGCGCGATGGTTTATGGGCCGCATTGAGTGCGAGGATAGGTTATTCGCGGTTTTGTGCCATCCGGCAGGCGGAGGCGTAAGGAAAAAGCGTATCCCGGATTTTATGATGGATCAGCGAGGCCGGATCGTTTGGAATAATGCCTTCTGCGACCGCGCGGTACTGGGCGGGCAGGTACTGGCTTAGCAGGGGCTGCGGAATTTGTCCTGACAAATTGGCAAAAAGACGGGCCAGGGCGTCTTCGACTTCCAGGCGGTTCCAGTAGTAGCGGACCCGGTCGAGGTAGGAAAAGAGCACTGTCCAGTCGGATGCGGATTTTGCACTGTGATGGGATTTCCAGTAGCCGGGGTCCGCATTCATAATGCGGCAGAGCTCCTCTTTGATCCCGGAGAGATCGGCGCTTTTGCGGCCGGCAAGCCAAAGCTCTTCAATGTGGGCCAGGGCAAAGACTGCTTCCCTGAAAGAGTGTGTAAGGCAGGGGCCGATTTTCATTAAGGCAAAGTGGTCCTGTGTCATTTTTTCAAGAGCCTGCGGGGTTTGAAAATCCGTGGCATGGATTTCATAGGTCATGGCTCCGGGAAGACGGTCGTGGAGATCGGAAAGTCTTGTTGCGGCTTCCCGGTTAAAGTGTGCCACCCATGTTTCTCCAAAATCTATACCCGGCTGCACCACCACTGCTATAACCCGGTTCCATGCATTATCCAGGCCGTTTCTGGAAAATTCGTTTTTGCAGATTTCTATAAACCGGGAAACTTCCTGCGGATCGCTTACAGGCACGTCTTTTTCAGTTGCAGTGGACCCTCCGGGCGTGGGGACTTCCGCACCTATCACGTAAAGCGGGTAGGCGTCCTGCTGCTGTATTTGTTCGGCTGTCCTTTCAGCCGCATTACACAGTCTGGCCGCTCGTTTTGCGGATATCTCGTTTGAAATAATCTCATCTTCGTCATCTCCCAGTGGCATGCTGGCATCCAGGTGTATTTTGGAGTATCCCGCCCTAACGCAGTCGGAAACCATTGTTTGTGCCTTTTCCATGGCTTTTTCCGCAGGTTCTTTGCGCCAGACGTAGGGGCCCAGATGATCCCCTCCTATCATGAGACGCTTTTGGTCAAAATTCATCCGCCGGGCCATGCTGAAAACATATTCGGCAAAATCCGCCGGAGTCATGCCGGAATAGCCGCCGAACTGGTTGACCTGGTTGCAGGTGGCCTCCACTAAAAGCGGGCTTTTGTCTTCTTTGGCCTGCGCAAATGCGGCTTCCAGTACTATCCGGTGCGAGGAGCAGATTGAATAAATACCTGCTGTTTCACCCCTGCGCTGGCAAGGGCCGATAGATTCAAGGTAATTTCTGGGTGTTTGCCGGTTTTTCATTTTTAACCCCCTAAAATGTCAAGTGCGGCATGTCTTTGGGGTATGCCACTGTAAAGGAAATTGAAATCCGTGAGGTTTCACCCGGCTTAAGTTCCATGAGCCACTGCATGACTCCGTTTTTGCCGTTAACATCCTTTTTCTCGGGTTCCGGTGCAAATGACACGTCTTTGACAGTAATCCGGTCGGTCGCGGAAACCGGCACATTGTCGAGGATATGAATTTTTATCGGACGATCCTTGATATTTTCAACAGAGATCCGGTACTTTAGCTCCCGAACTATCGTCTCACGCTCGATTTGTCCGAAAAAGGCCGTTTCTTCCCTGTAATCCCGCACTTTTTCGCGGGTGACCTTAACAGAACGGTCCGCACCCATGCCAAGGAGAAAAGACTGGCCCGGTTGTTTTTCTTCCAGAAACATTTCGCCTACGTATCTTTCGGCAAAAAAGATGCTGACAGGTCCTGCAAGCAGTTCGCTGTCTGATTCTGCGCTGCAGACCAGGTATGCCCTGGAGTCTTTCTTGGGGATTGAACGGTAATAAAAGTCACCCCTAATGGGTCGGGAAAAAACAGGAAGAACGGTTTTTTGTTCCCTTGAAGCCACTTTTACGGGCGCGGGCATGGTGTATTCGAATGAAATCGGAGTCCTGCGCCTTTCTGCTTCTGCTTTGCCAGCGCGGTTATCCATTCCGGGGGCTTTGGCGGCAAGCTGTTTCATGCGGGCAGCTTTGCCTGTTTCAGACTTTTCAAGCAAACGTCTTGGAATGTCGAGCCGCCAGGGTGAAAGCTCCGGCAGCCGGTTTCCTTTCACCGGCACCATGCTTGAGACCGTGAGAGTTATATCTTCCCAGTCTTCACCGGTTTTCTGGGTTATTTCAGCCATCATGGAAAGTTCAATGTCCGATGCGGCATCCGGGGCCGTTGCCCTGTATACGGGAGACCAGCCCGCATTGCTCACCATATAACAGGTTTTTATTTCTACGGCCTGGGATTTTTCCGAGCGAAACAGGATTTCGATACCTGTTGCTGTCTCGTCTTTTCTGCCCCTGAGCATGTGCAGCTCGCGTTCTATTTTGTCAATCCGTTTGTTGATTTCCGCCAGTTTTTTGTCTGCAGCTCGCTTTTCATCCAGTATTTCGGAAAACCTTTTACCAAGAAAAGCAAGGGTGGCCTCCAGCTTGTCCGTGGCAGGCATGTTTGTTTTTATTTCTTTCGGGATCTGGTCTCCGGAAAAATCAATTACGCCTTCGAGAAATTCCTGCTGCTTGGAAAGCGAAGTTTTTTGGTCCTTTATGGCCTGCTTTGTGGACAATAATTCTTCCCGCCGGCTTTCAAGTTCCCTGATTTTTTCCTGCCGGGGCTGGGTGACAGGGACCTGCGCGACCTGGACACCAAGGATTTCGCCTTGCCCGTAAATTTCTGCGGTAACCGAATTCTGGTCTATGGAAAATTCCTCGATCGGGATAAGCAGACTGTGGATGCCTGATTCAATCTGCGCTGAAGCCTGTCGGCACACCCTGGCCTGGTCGAAAAACAAGGTGGCTTCGGTTATCTTTGATGACAGTGTTTGGGCGGCGCATACGGATGCGGCTGAAAAAAGAAGCAGGGCTGCTGCTGCAAGACATACACGCTTCATAAAATCCCCTCCTGTCGGATTTCGACTTTGTTGCTTAGAAATTTCTTAACCTTGCCCACCGGCACCTGCCTGCGATGGAAAATTCCCGCTGCAAGCGCGGCCTCGGCATTGGTCCGGGTAAAAACTTCCAGAAAATGCTCTTCGCATCCAGCGCCTGATGAGGCAATAACCGGTATTGAAACAGCTTCTGCCACTGCGTTTATAAGCTCAATATCAAAACCTGAGTTGGTGCCGTCCCGGTCGATGGAGTTGAGCAGAATTTCTCCTGCTCCCAACTCCTCGCAGATTTCTGCCAGGGTCACGGCATCAACGGATCTTCCCTCGCGGCCGCCCCTGACTGTACATTGGAACCAGCAGAAGGGCTCTCCCTGAGGTCCTGTGATATCAGTCCTGAAAGCCTTGTGGGGGACTTCTTCCTGACTGTTTACGTAGACGCGCCTTGGGTCGATTGAAATCACCACTGCCTGGCTGCCGTATACGGAGGAAATCTGTTCAATTGCACTTGCTCCTGATTTCTGCCCGGTTTTTAAATACTGCTCTGCAATGTATACGGCGTCACTGCCTATGGAGATTTTGTCCGCTCCGGACCGGAAATATTCCGCGGCGACTTCCAGAGAAGTCCAGGTGCGGCCGTTTGCGTCGGTGTAGCTGCGGATGCCGCCGCCTATGGTAAGAGGTACGAACACGTGCTTCGAGGTCTGTCTTAACACTTCGAGCATTGGGATATCTTCTAAGGGAAAATCCCTGAATCCGGTTATGTTGAGAAAAGTGATTTCATCCGCTCCCTGCTCGTAATAATCCCTTGCCAGCTCCACTGGTTTTCCCAGGTTTCGGACCTCACCGTTTTCGCGAACATCGTACTGATCCCCCTTGGTGACCACCAGGTCGCCCGCGTCATTGGCGCGCACATCCAGGCAGGCAACTATGCGTTTTGCAAGTCCGGTTTTGCGGGTTTCCCGGAGCTGTATGGCGGATTCCGGGCCGGGGTAAAGGAAATTTTTAAACACTGCAAGGCCGGCGGCCCCGCTTTTTTCGGGGTGAAACTGGGTGGCTGCAATATTGCCGCACCTGATGCTGCTTACAAAGGTCTCCCCGTAATCGGACAGAGTCAGTATTACCTTCGGGTCTTTTGGCACCACGTGGTAGGAATGCACAAAATACAGTTTTTCATCTTCAGCCAGATTGTTTAACAATGAGGATTGTTTTTGGATTCTCACCCCGTTCCAGCCGATGTGCGGCACTGAAAGTTCGGTCTCAAACCTTTTTACAGTGCCCGGGATAAAGCCGAGCCCCGGAATTCCGGGCGCTTCATCGCTTTTTTCAAAAAGCGCCTGAAGTCCAAGGCAGATGCCCAGAAAAGGTTTGTCCGTACGCAGGTATTCAAGAAGCGGCTCCACGTAGCCTTTGTCAAAAAGCACCCGCATCATGCTGCCAAAATTGCCGACACCGGGGAAAACGAGTTTTTCAGCCCTGCGAATATCATCCGGGCCGGCTGCGGTACAAACCCCTCCCCCCAGTTTTTCAATTGCGTTTACCACGCTGCGCACGTTTCCCGCACCGTAGTCAAGAAGTGTTATCATCAATGTTGCCTTTTTCGTTCAGAAAAATTTTTACGAAAGGTTTTCAAAGTCGTCCAGGTCTTTATAACGGCCGCTTGCCTTTTTTGGGCTCTCACGAAATTGCACTTTGTTGCCCTGACGGCGGTGCGGAAAAGCGGGTTTCCGAGCGGAAATTGAGACTCCGGGAGGCTCCTGGAGCGAGGAAACTCCTTTTTCGTACCGCCGATCAGCCAAGGTGCTTACGGATTTACTTCCTGCAAAAATACCGCCCTAGCGGGATAAACAGCTTTTTACGAGACTGTCAAAATTAGTGTACCCTAAATTAACCGATTTTTAGAGCAAAATCAAGATAATCGGCTTTTCAATGGAGTCTTTTTCTGTTTGTCGCAGGAGGCGTGAAAATGGGCAATTTGCTCCCTGCTGACCGCTTTTCGCGCTCAATGCGACTCGCAAACCGCCCCTTGCCCGGTTCATGGCCCATTTTCCCGGAAAATTCAAGAGCGTATACAAGGCAGTTTTGGCAATTCTTCCGTGCATCCCGTGGCACACGGCAGATTTGTATTGATTTTTTGAAAAAGGGGTTGCATTTTTGCAAATTATGAGCATATTCTCAATAATGAAAACAAAGGCCTGGCTAAGAATTTTAAGGTCCAAGGATTTGCACATGAAACAGAGCATTTCCCCGCAGGCTGCTGCGACCATACTCGACAGCATATCCGACGGGGTATTTACCATAGATGAAAACTGGCGAATATCCGAGTTTAACAGGGCGGCGGAAAATATTACAGGCATTTCATGGCAGGAAGCCATTGGCCGGCCGTGCTGGGAAGTGTTTCGCGCCAGCATGTGCGAAGTGGAATGCGCCATGAGACGCACCATGGATACAGGCAGACCTGTGATCAATCGATCCGGTTTTATTATTGACGCAGACGGACAAAGGATTCCGGTAAGCGTTTCCACAGCTTTATTAAAGGATGAAGCCGGCAGCATAATCGGGGGTGCTGAAACTTTTCGCGACTTGAGCGAAATAGAGACTTTGCGAAAAGAACTCTCAGGAAAGTATCAAATCGGAGACCTGGTAAGCCGGAGCCCCGCCATGCGGCAGATATTCGAGCTGCTGCCTCAGGTGGCGGCCAGCACCAGCACGGTACTGCTTTGCGGAGAAACCGGAACAGGCAAGGAGCTGTTGGCTCGTGCAATCCACAACATGAGCCCCAGGAGCGGCAAGCCATTTATCGCGGTCAACTGCGGCGCCCTGCCTGATGCTCTTCTCGAATCCGAGCTTTTCGGCTACAAGGCAGGTGCTTTTACAGGGGCAAACCGTGATAAGCCCGGAAGATTTGCCCAGGCACACGAAGGGACCATTTTTCTCGATGAAATCGGGGATATCAGCCAGGCGCTCCAAATCCGCCTCCTGCGGGTGCTGCAGGAAAAGCAGGTGGAGCCCCTGGGCTCGACTTCTCCTGTTGCCACCGATGTCCGGGTGGTGGCGGCAACTAACCGGGATCTTGAGAAAATGGTTGAAAAAGGCGAATTTCGACAGGACCTGTTCTACCGGATAAACGTGATACGCATTGATATTCCGCCGCTTCGCGAGCGCAAGGAAGATATCCCTCTGCTGGCTGATCATTTTGTAAGCAAATTTAACCGGATTCAGGGCAAATCGGTGCAAGGTGTTGATGCGGAAGCTTTGGCCCGGCTGATGGCCCATGATTACCCCGGAAATGTGCGCGAACTTGAAAACCGGATAGAGCATGCCTTTGTTTTGTGCTCAAACGGCTGGATACAACCCGGTCATCTTCCCGAAGGAATCGGCAGAATCGAGCCCTCGGAGATTGGGCAGAAAAATTTCCATGAAGCGGTAAATGCCTTCGAAGCTCATTTGATCAGGGATGCTATGCGTGAAAACCATTACAACCGTTTAAAGACTGCCAGGCGGCTGGGTATTCACAAGACCACCCTGTTTCGCAAAATGAAGTCTCTGGGTATTGAGTTTCCTGAAGCCGACGGGCGCAGCCGGGCTGAGGGTTGAGCTGCACAAGCGCATCGTCATGGATTTCTGTGCAATGCTTTTTTGCAACTGATTTGAAAATCAAGGCTGTTGAGTGTTTCGTACAATTATTTGAATAGATTGAACATGGAAGACCGTTTGCTGCAATGGCATGCTTTGTGCTTTCAAGGTGAAAAGCCTGGAGGAAAAAAACGGAATGAAGGTTGCGCTTGCAGTATGGAACGGCAGAATATCACCGGTTTTCGATGTTTCGCGAAATTTGCTGGTCATAGAGGTTAAGGACTGCAGCATAGTCGAGCGCATCGAGGTGCATTTCTCAAGCGACCAGGCGATGCACAAGGTCAGAAGACTTATGGAGATGGAAGTGGCTGTATTGCTGTGCGGTGCCGTATCCCGTCAACTGGCAGCCACATTGGAGGCAAACGGAATAAGCCTGTATGCTTTTATCTCCGGTGATGTGGAATCGGTGATCGGGGAATATTTAAAGGGAAGGCTGCCCAGTCCCGGGATGAGCATGCCGGGGTGCCGGTCAGCAAGGCGGCGTAAACGTGAAAAATTCAGAGGTAAAAAGGTGAAAATATGAAAGTAGCAGTCTCTTCAAACGGAAAAACACTGGATTCGGAAATCGATACCAGGTTCGGCCGTGCAGCATGTTTTCTTTTGGTGGATTTAAACAGCATGTCATGTGAAGCGGTTGAAAATAAACAGAATTTGAAGGCGGCCCAGGGCGCCGGGATACAGGCTGCAAAAACCGTGGTTGATCATGGTGCAGGTGCAGTTATTACCGGGAACTGCGGCCCCAAGGCTTATGCCGTGCTCCAGCAGGCAGGCATATCTGTGATAACAGGTGCTTCGGGCCAGGCCAAAGATGCTTTGGAAAAGTACAAGCAAGGTGAGCTCAGCCCGGCAGAGGGCCCCAATGTCAATGGACACTGGATGTAACAAATAAAATAACAACAAGGAGAAAGTGTATGAAATTTGCCATACCGCTGGCAGACGGAAAATTAACCCCCCATTTCGGGCATTGCAAAGAATTTGCATTTGTGGAGGTAAACGATCATCAGATTACAAACAGGGAAGTCCTTGTTCCCCCGCCTCATGAACCCGGGGTTCTGCCTAAATGGCTGGCAGAAAACAATGTCAACATAGTGCTTGCAGGCGGAATGGGGCGCCGGGCAATTGACCTGCTTTCACAGGCGGGCGTCGAGGTAATTACAGGCGCTCCGGTCGCAGATCCGGAATCCCTGGTAAAAGAGTATCTGCAAAATGCCCTTGAGACAGGGAACAACGCCTGTTCCGGCGGGGGCGGCCATGAATGCCAGGGGCATTAGGAAAAGGAATAAAACAATATCATGATTATCAGCGTGGCAAGCGGAAAAGGCGGAACAGGAAAGACAACCGTGGCTACGAGCCTTGCGCTGTCGCTGGGTAAAAACGCCCAGCTTGCGGATTGCGACGTGGAAGCCCCGAATGCCCATCTGTTTATAAAGCCCGAATTTGAGGCCGAAGAAACGGTCACCATGCCTGTGCCGAAGATAGATGATGACAAGTGCACCCGGTGCGGAGAATGCGAAGCGGTATGTCAATTCAACGCCATCCTGACTGTCGCGGATACAATCATGACGTTTCCCGAACTCTGCCACGGCTGCGGCGGATGTAAGGCGGCCTGCCCGGCGGGCGCGATCGAGGACGGCAAAAGAACCATCGGCACAATCCAGCATGGCCGTTGCAACGGCCTGGACTTTGTCCACGGCCGGCTTCGCATCGGGGAAGCCATGGCACCTCCCTTAATCCGGCAGGTCCGTTCCCGCGTTACCCCGGATAAGACCACCGTCATCGACGCTCCGCCGGGCACCTCTTGTCCGGTGATTGCGGCAATAAAAAATACGGATTTCGTATTACTTGTCACCGAACCCACGCCGTTCGGGTTAAACGATCTGGAGCTGGCCGTGGAGACAGCTAAAATTCTTCAGATTCCAAGCGGCCTGATTATCAATCGTTCCGATATAGGCGACAGCAGGGTTGCCGAATACGCAGCCAGGGAAAAGATCCCCGTTTTAATGGAAATTCCTTATCAGCGGGAAATTGCCGAGGCCTATAGCCGGGGAGAGCCTGTGGTGGAAGTATTTTCGCAATGGCGCCGGCGTTTTGAAAAGCTTTATGCAGATATCCAAAATCTGGTCGCCGGGAGAACAATATGAAAGAACTGGTTGTAATAAGCGGAAAAGGCGGCAGCGGAAAAACCAGCATGGTGGCGGCATTGTCACAGATAGCAAATAATCCGGTCCTTTGTGACGCGGACGTGGACGCAGCAGACCTGCATCTGATTCTATCTCCGCAGGTAAAAGAAAGCCATGAATTTATGGCCGGACACACGGCAAGGATTAACCCGGAGCTATGCACCGGGTGTGGAAAATGTGTTGAAATGTGCCGCTGGAATGCAATAAGTGCCGATTTTGTAGTGGATCCCATTGAATGTGAAGGATGCGGAGTTTGTTATTATTTTTGCGAACAAGGTGCTGTTGAGTTTCCTGAAAATCTTTCAGGGCACTGGTATATATCCGATTGCAGATTCGGCCCGATGGTGCATGCCAAACTCGGTATTGCAGAGGAAAACTCAGGCAAGCTGGTCTCTTTGGTTCGAAAGGAGGCAGGGAAAATTGCAGAAGCAAACGGACATGAAATGGTGATTACAGACGGTCCCCCCGGAGTCGGCTGCCCGGTGATTGCCGCAATTGGTGGTGCCTCGGCTGTATTGGTCGTAACCGAGCCTTCAGTCTCCGGGCGCCATGACATGGAGCGGGTGGTGGATCTGGCCGCGCATTTTTCAGTGCCCGCCATGGTATGTATTAACAAATATGATCTTAATCAATCCGCATCAGACGGCATACTGCGGTTTGCACAAGAGCGCGGCGTGCCTTTTGCAGGGCGGGTGCCTTTTGATCCGGCAATGACACAGTCCATGGTTAAAGCTCAGACTCTGTTTGAATACGATCCTGACAGCCCTGCCTGTGCCGCCGTGCGGGAAGTATGGGCGCAGGTTTTAAAACGGATATAGAATCGTAAAAAGCTTCTATCATCCTCCGATGTTTTTGCAGGAAGGAATCCCTGCGGTCGGGGTTAGTTTTTGAAGCGACCTTGGACTTCCTTGGAAGTTGTTTCATTTTTTCTTGTCTTCTTTCAGCGGGCGAGTCTTATGGACGCGGCGGCAACAATTCCCCATATCCAGTTGAAAAACACCACGAACACAGGGGTCAGGGTTCCAAGTGCAAGCCCTGCCATGCCTTTGCCGACTTCCGGAAAAACAATCAGCAACTGTATAATTGAAGGTATAAGACTCAGAAGACTTCCTTTTAAAAGGATCTTTGACTTGAAAAGCGGCAGGATAAAAAGCAGGGCCCATATCCCTCCCCATACGATTCTCGGATACAGCCAGTCGGGGGTAAGTGCCGGGGAAATGGCTACACCCGCTGTTTCGGTAATGCCAAGATCCCCGAAAAACCAGATCACCAAGCTGTTTGCCCCTGCACCTATACATCCGGCGGTAAAATATACAAAAAGCCTGTTCATTTTAAACCTCTTTATTTTGGCAATATGTTAATGCAGTAACCGGAATGCCGGTTTTTGTCCCGGCTGAAATTCCGTCCGAACAACTTTTATTTTATAAAGATCTTTCCGTCTTTTTGCAATCTACAATGTGTATCCGGATGGTGTTGGCTAGGTTAAAAATGAAAACACCCGGACAATAAGGGCTTGAAAAGCCCGCCCGGGTGTTTTATGCTTAAAAGTATGAAACAGCACAGAAAAAAGACCAAGCACAAAAAGGATCATCCCATTGCGCTTGCCTGGTACAGCCGGGAGCAATGGGAGCTTCTCCGGCAGGTGGCCGCGGATGCAGACGGCATGGAAGAAACCTATGAGCAGTGGGAAGACAACGCCGGAAATGCCTACCGCATACTGTACCGATCAGGTTATGTGGTCGAAACCGTCGATGTTGACGTACCCGAACTTCTCCGGTGGTGCAAATCCAGGAACCGTCCCTTAAACAGCGAGGCCAGAAGCGATTATATCGAGGAAAAGCTCGAAGACCGCCGGAGGAAAAAATAAATGGATTTGCAAAATATTCCCTCCCGTCCCATCTGGCAGGACGAAAAGGACGGAAAAATCCGTATTATAGATCAGCGCAGGCTGCCCCACAGACTGATAATATCCGAATTAAACACCGTAGATGACGTAATATACGCCATATCCGAAATGATGGTCCGGGGAGCGCCCCTGATCGGAGTCACCGGTGCATACGGCGTATACCTTGCTTTTGCCGGAAAAGAAGCAATAAAAGATTCCAGGGAGGCAGGCCGGCAGGCGGAGCGTATAAAATCCGCCCGTCCCACCGCGGTAAATCTGGCATGGGCGGTAGATCGCACGCTTGAAAAAGCCGGTGCCGCCGAGTCCGACAGGCGCAGTTCGGCGGCCTGCGGGGAGGCTGCCGCCATTGCGGAGCTGGAAGCGGAAAATTCCCGCAGAATCGGCAGATACGGTTGTTCCCTTATCGAGTCAATCGCTGAGAAAAAGTCCGGCAAACCTGTCAATATTCTGACTCACTGTAATGCCGGCCGGCTTGCCTGCATAGAGGAAGGCACTGCCACGGCGCCTGTATATGCAGCTCACCGAAAGGGTGTGCCTGTGCATGTATGGGTTGATGAGACCAGGCCGTTAAATCAGGGTGGCAGATTAACCGCATGGGAGCTGGGTGCGGCAGGGGTTCCCCATACTGTGATCACCGATAATGCCGGGGGACACCTTATGCAAAAAGGGCTGGTGGATATCGTGATAGTGGGAACTGATCGCACAACTTACACCGGAGATGTTGCAAACAAGATCGGCACCTATCTCAAGGCCCTGGCGGCACGCGACAACAATATTCCGTTTTACGTGGCCCTGCCTTCTTCGACCTTTGACTGGCAGATAAGCGACGGGGTAGCGCAAATCCCTATAGAGGAACGCGATCCTGACGAGGTCCGCTATATGCCGGGTTTTGAGAAGACCGGGGAAAATCTTTTGATGCCCGAAAACAGCCCTGCAGCCAATTACGCCTTTGACGTGACCCCCGCCCGCCTGGTGACCGGTTTTATAACAGAGCGCGGAATATGCCGGGCTGAAGAATCAGCGATCAGGGAGCTTTTTTCAAAGCCTGAGACTTGATGTTAATTTTCCGGAAAACTCTTGACGTTAAAGCAGACATGCGGGTAATAAGGAGTGCATGTTAACGGATCTTGAAAAAAAGGTGGTTGCCGCCATCCAGGGAGATATTCCGATAAAGTCCAGGCCTTACCGCGATATTGCCGAGCGGGTGGGCACTGATGAGGAAACTGTGCTTTCTGTATTAAAAGATCTTCACAGACGGGGGTTGATCCGGAGGTTCGGCGCTACGCTAAGGCACCAGAAATCAGGATTTTCAGCCAATGCCATGGTCGCCTGGCGGGTGGATGAGGCCCGGGTGGATGAAGTGGGGGAAAAGATGGCAGAAAATCCGGCGGTATCGCACTGCTACCGCAGGGTTTGGTCGGAGAAGTGGCCTTATAATCTCTATACAATGATTCATGCACAAGACAAGGATACATGCCGCGCCATGGCGCGGGAGCTGTCCGAAAAAACCGGTATTGCCGATTATATCCTTTTGTTTTCCGACCGGGAACTCAAAAAAACCTCCATGGTTTACTTTGAAGACGAGCTCGACACAGAAGCGTGATGGATGCCTTTTAAAACCTCTCTTGATTGCCCATGAAAACCGCTCCCCGGATTCTTTGTATAAATCCATGGATCCATGATTTTGCAGCCTATGATTTCTGGGCCAAACCCCTTGGTCTTCTTTATCTGGCTGGCCTGCTGCGTGCTTCGGGGTGCCGGGTGACCTACATTGACTGCCTGGATCGATTTCATCCCAATGAAAAATCCCGGGACCCGTCCCTTGGACACGGTCGCGGCCCGTACAGAAAAGCCTTTATTGACAAACCCTCCGGACTGGCAGATGTTCCCCGCCGGTATTCGCGCTACGGAATCGAGCCGGATTGGTTTACACAGGATCTTAAATCAGCAGGCAGGCCGGATCTGGTGCTTATGACCTGCGTAATGGCATACTGGTACCCGGGCGCGGCAGAAGCAGCAAGGATCATCCGGTCGGTGTACCCGGATGTTCCTATTGTGCTCGGCGGAGTGTATGCCACTTTATATCCCGGCCATGCAAAAGAGTGCCTAAATGTTGACGAAGTTGTCTCCGGGCAGGCAGAAGCGGCGGTCTTGGACCTGGTGGAAAAATATACCGGAAGCAGACCGGAACCTGCCTGTGATCCACGGGATATGGACGCAATTCCTTATCCGGCGCTGGACCTGCAGCATGCAATTCCTTATGCGCCGTTGCTGACATCAAAGGGATGCCCTTTTTCCTGCGATTATTGTGCGTCCCGGCTTCTGCAGCCTGAAATACGAAGAAGAGATCCGCGGGCGGTTTTTGACGAGATCGGTTTCTGGCACAGATATCACGGGGTGCGCGATTTTGTTTTCTATGATGACGCGCTTCTGGTAAATGCCTCAAATCATGCGGATGTGATTTTTTCAATGATCCGGGATTCGGGCATGGGCATGGACCTGCACCTGCATACTCCGAATGCCCTGCACGTAAGAAACATTTCGAAGACCACTGCTTTTCTGATGCGGCAGGCAGGGATGAAAACGGTGCGGCTGGGCGTGGAGACCGCGGAATTTGAAAAAAGAGACATGGACCGTAAGGTATGCGCACAAGAGTTTAAACAGGCTGCTGCGTATCTAAAGGAGGCCGGATTTTTCAGATTCGAGATAGGCGCCTATTTGCTGGCGGGGCTGCCCGGCCAGGACCCGGCCGCAGTAGAAAGTTCGATCGATATTGTCAAGCAAGCCGGGATTACTCCGATAATCGCTCATTACTCGCCGATTGCCGGCACAAAAATGTGGGATGCGGCAAAAGCCGCATCCCGCTATAATCTTGAGTCTGATCCGGTTTTTACAAACAATGCCGTTATGCCCTGCCAGCAGGCTTTTTCCTGGGAACTGGCCGCAAGGTTTAAAAAGCGGATCAACTCCTAATTTTTCCCAAGCAATTCAAGGGCCTTTTTAATTATATTCTCCGCTGTGAATCCGAAGTTGGACAGTACCTCGGCGCCCTTGCCGGATACTCCGAAATCGTCTAGGCCCAGTATTCCTCCTTCAGGGCCGACATACTTTTCCCAGCCCATGCTGACTCCTGCTTCCACCGCCAGCCGGCATTTGGCATCAGGCGGCAGGATTTGTTCTCTGTAGTCCTGCGGCATTTTTTCGAAGCGCTCCCAGCAGGGCATGCTGACCACCCGGGCATCCACGTTTTTTTCCGCAAGCTTTTCCTGTGCTTGCAGGGCGATAGATACTTCCGATCCGGTGGCAATAATTATGATATCCGGTTTACCCGTGGATTCGGAAATCACGTAGGCCCCGTTTTTTACACCTTCTGCCGGGGCATGGCGGCTGCGGTCGATAACAGGCAGGCCCTGGCGGCTTAAAACCAGCGCCACCGGCTTGTCAGGGCTCGTCATGGCAAGTTTCCAGGCTTCGGCAGTTTCATTTGCGTCCGCCGGGCGTATGACCTGCAGGTGCGGTACGGCCCGCAGGGCGGCCAGATGTTCCACAGGCTGGTGGGTCGGACCGTCTTCTCCCACAGCCAGGCTGTCATGCGTAAAAACGTATATTGCAGGCACCCGCATCAGGGCGGCAAGCCGGATTGCAGGGCGCATGTAGTCTGAAAATACCAGGAATGTGCCTCCGTAAGGCTTTAATCCGCCGTGGAGCCACATGCCGTTTAAAATCGCGCCCATTAGGTGTTCCCGTACGCCGAAGCGGATGTTTCTGCCGTCGTAGGCGTTTTTCTGAAAATCATGGGAATTAAGTATAATAGTTTTGTTTGAAGGCGCAAGATCGGCAGATCCGCCTATGAGTTCCGGTACGTGGCCGGCAATGGCGTTTAAGACGCTTCCCGAGGCCTTACGGGTGGCGATTTTGCCGTCCTGAGGGGTAAAAACCGGTATATCGGCATCCCAGTTTTCAGGCAAACGATTTTCCATGCGGGCGCTGAATTGCTCTGCAAGCTCTGGATAATCTTTTTTATATCCTTCAAACCTTTGTTGCCATTCTTCTTCCGCTTTTTTGCCCTTTTCCATCGCCTGACGCATATGTGAAACAGCGTCGTCCGGCACGCAGAAAAGCTGATCTGGCGAACATCCAAGAAATTCTTTGGTTAAGCGTACCTCTTCTTCTCCTAGCGGTGCTCCATGGGCATCTGCAGATCCCTGCTTGTTGGGGCTGCCGTATGCTATATAAGTGCGCAGTATAATCATGGAGGGCTTTTCGGTTTCGGCCCTGGCCTTTTTAATTGCCTCTACTATTTGGCCGGCGTTGTTGCCGTCAGGCACGTTTATTACCTGCCACCCGCAGGCCTCGAAGCGTTTTCCAGTATCCTCTGTAAAAGCAATATCTGTATTTCCCTCAATTGAGATGCGGTTGTCATCATACAGGCATATCAATTTGGATAAACCAAGGTGTCCGGCAAGTGATGCGGCTTCCTGGGAGATGCCCTCCATAAGGTCTCCGTCGCCGCACATCACATATGTATAATGATCTACTATATCGTGTCCGGGCTTGTTGAACACCGCGGCCATGTGACGTTCCGCCATGGCAAAACCAACCGCGCTTGCAAATCCCTGGCCCAGGGGGCCGGTGGTGATTTCCACACCAGGTGTATGCCTGGCTTCAGGGTGGCCGGGTGTAATGCTTTTCCATTGGCGGAATTGTTTTAGGTCGTCAAGGCTGATGTCATAGCCGGTGAGATAAAGCACGGCATAAAGCATCATGGAAGCGTGGCCCGCCGAAAGTACGAACCGGTCGCGATCCGGCCACATGGGGTTTTGGGGATTATGCTTCATGAAGTGCTGCCAGATAGCATAAGCCGCCGGGGCCATTCCCAGAGGTGCCCCCGGATGGCCGGAATCGGCTTTTTCAATGGCATCCAGCGACAGAGTGCGGATGGTGTTGATACTTAACAGTTCGGTTGCGCTGAAGCTTTCTGCCGGATGTGCCTTTGTCATGATATACTCCTTTTTGCTGTCGGTTGCAGGTTGCTTAAGCCGCAGGCACGTCGGTTTACTTGCCGTTATAATGCAAAAATTATCAAAGCGCCCGCAAAAATTCCGGGCGAAGAGTTACCTTGCCGGCCAGGGCGTCGTCAATGAGCTTTAAGGTCTTTTCCTTGTCCTGCGGCAGTTTTGTCCTTATCGGCAAATAATTGGATGCATGATTGGCATGGAAAAGCCCGTCAGACAGATCGGTGTGTGCCAGCATGGTGCGCAGTTCCTCTAACATTTCATTGGCGTTAAGAAGTTGGAAGCGGCCGGCTTTGTATTCTTCGTTAAGAGGGGTTCCCGGAGTTATCATCAGGGAAAGTGCGCCCACGAAATCAGGGTCCATTTCAGAGAGCACTCTGCCGGTCGCTTCTGCGTGCTCCTGGGATCGCTCCTTGCCGGCAAGCCCGAGCAGAACGGTCACAGAGAGCTTGATGCCTGCGTCTTTTATCTTGCGGCCCATCCTGATCATTTTTTCCGCCGTAGCGCCCTTGTTGACCGCCTTTAGGGTTTCGTCGTCTCCGCTTTCAAGGCCCATATACACGATGCCAAGTCCATGTTTGCGCAGTTCTTCGAGCTCTTCTGCGCTTTTCATGCCAATGCCCTTGGTGTTGGCGTATAGCCCCACGCGCTCCACCCAGGGAAGCTTCTTTTCGATTTCCAAAAAGTATTTGAGCAGCCGTTTCTGGGGTACTATCAGGGCGTCGCCGTCGCAGATGAATACACGGTTCTGGTTTTTGCAGTATTGTGCTGCAAAATCGATATCCTCCATTATGTTTTCATCAGGTTTGATCTTAAACCGCTTGTCCTTGTAGGTGCCGCAGAAGGTGCACTTGTTGTGTGAACATCCCACAGTTATCTGCAGCAGGATGCTGTTTGCCTCGCTGGGAGGGCGTATTATCCTGCCTTCATAATGCATTTATATTTCTCCTTATTAAATCGGTATTCATTCCCGTGGCCGGGGCTGACTATAAAAACCTGAATATAACAATAAAACTTGGTTTATAAAAGGTTTTGGCTGTCTTTTATCCAGTATAAGTATCAAATGCAACCCATTTTTGGAAATTTCCGTAATACATCTTCAATCGATTGACACCATACATGAAATCATTTAAGCATATATTAAACCTGACAGTCTCGTAAAAAGCTGGTTAGCCTGCCAGGGCGGTATTTTTGCATAAAAGAAAATCTATAAGCACCTTGGCTGATCGGCGGTGCGAAAAAGGAGTTTCCTCGCTCCAGGAGCCTCCCGGAGTCTCAATTTCCGCTCGGAAACCCGCTTTTCCGCACCGCCGTCAGGGCAACGAAGTGCAATTTTGTGAGAGCGCAAAAAAAGGATTCCCTCGGGAGTCAGTTTGAGATGGCAAAGTAAAAAGTTCAAAATCAAGGCGTCGCAAATCCTGAGGAATGCAGCGCAACTCAGATATTGGACTTTTTCTGAAGCCATCAAACTTAACCTGTTTTAAAACAATAACTGCAAGGATTGGCAGATGAATAATGAACCAAGTGGAAACCAGGGGCGGGCACCGCTTTCGCCGGATACCTTAGACACCGGCATGCTCGAGCCCATAGCCTATGAATACGCCGGGAAAAGGGATATCGACATTGTCGTTGAGCAGCCGGAGTATACCTCGCTATGCCCCAGGACCGGTCTGCCTGATTTCGGGTGCATCACGATTCGCTATACCCCGCAAAACAGCATAATAGAGCTAAAATCTCTCAAATATTATTTTTTGCAGTACAGAAACGTTGGGATTTTTTATGAAAACGCGGTCAACCGGATACTCGATGACCTGGTCGGCGTGCTTTGCCCGAAGCAGATGACTGTCATCGGCGAGTTTACCGCCAGGGGCGGGATTTCCACGACCGTAACGGTCAGCTACCCTGAATAGCAGGAGTTTTGCCATCTCCTGTTATTTCGGGGTTTGGATTTTGGTAATTCGAATTTGTTTTGATATTCGTGTTTCGAATTTCGGATTTATTTTCAGCTTGAAGCCGGAAAAGGTAATCTTCAAGTATTGTATAGGCATCCGCGGCCGTGGCGATGCCGGTAATGGCTTCGCGCCACCGGCTTGCCTCGGGCAGGCCTTTTAGCAGCCATCCCAGGCGGCTTCTCATTATCCTGCAGGCATGGGTTTCTCCGTAGCATGCAATCATGTCTGATACATATCCTTTTATTGCGGAAAACCGCATTGCAAGGTCAGGCGCCTCAATGCAGGCGCCGGCCAGTCCCGCCCGTATTCCGGAGAATATCCAGGGGTCGCCGAGTGCGGCCTTGCCAATCATCACCGCATCGCAGCCGGTCTGGCGCATCATTTCAAGGGCGTCTTCAGGAGTGCGGATATCGCCGTTACCAATCACCGGAATAGACAGGGCCTGTTTTACTTCGGCTATAATCGACCATTTTGCCTTGCCGGAAAATTTCTGCCGGACGGTGCGTGGATGTATTGTAACAGCGTCTATACCGCATTCCTGGGCGACCTTAGCTATGGCCAGTGCGTCCTCTCCTGAAGGATCCCATCCACTGCGCATTTTGACTGTTACCGGGATATCCACCGCCTGGCGCACCGCCTTAAAGATTTTTTCGGCGGCTTTTATCTCCTTCATCAGAGCGGCGCCCGCACCTGTTTTTACCACCTTTTTGACCGCGCACCCGCAATTGATGTCTATTATATCAGCCCCGGCCTGTTTCGCCATTAGGGCTGCTGTTGCCATGTTTTTCGGTTTTGCGCCGGAAATCTGGAGACTGAAGGGCTTTTCAGAATGCGCGTGCCCCATCATCTGAATGGTTTTTTCAGATCCGTGGCAAAGTCCGTTTGCGCTTATCATTTCAGAGCATACAAGGCCGCAGCCGCGCTGTTTGATCATCTTTCT
>JAIPDT010000145.1 GCA_021737545.1 Desulfobacteraceae bacterium | reverse complement strand
GATCGGTGATTTCCACAGTGGTGGATGAGCCCCTGGACGCTTCAGGCCTTACCCGGCTGCGCTTTGATAACCACTTGCTCAAAGTGCCGCCTATGCCGGCGGGGCGGGGTACTCCGATTCGTGTGCGGATTCCCGCCCGGAATGTCGCCGTGGCCCTCCGGGCACCCAGGGGGAGCAGCTTCCAGAACATTTTCCCCGGCAAGGTTAACCAAATAATTGATCACGGAGAATCTTATGTCGATCTGCGTTTGGATATCAGCCGTTTTCTATGGGCACGCATTACCCGTCAATCCTTCCTGGACTTGAATCTGAAAACGGGCCAACCGGTATTCGCACTTATCAAAAGTGTGGCCGTATAATTTGGTGCCGCCGGGGCCGGAAGGCGACTACGGAGTCGGCATACGTTCTTTTGAGAGAAATCCAAAAGAGGCCGGTTTTTCCGGATTCAAGTATCAGCCTTTTTACCAATATCCGTGAAAACGATCGGATTACGCTTATGGCCGGAGACCCAAAAAACCTTATAAGCCGCGCAGCCAGGGTGATGGAAAGCGTTTTTTCAAACAATGATTGCCAGCAACATGAAATCACCAGAAAAAATGTCAAGCCTGAAAATTTTCGTCGCCTGAATCCTTATTTTTCTTTTTCCTGCTCCTGCTGGGCGCGCAGCTCCTCGATCACCTTCTGGGAAATCTGGGAAGGGACCTCGTCGTAATGGGAAAACTTCATGGTAAACATGCCGCGGCCGCCGGTCATGGAGCGAAGATCCGGGGCATAGGTCTGGACTTCGGCAAGCGGAACCATGGCGCGGACCAACTGGTTTTTACCCTTGTTCTCCATGCCGAGCACCCGGCCTCTGCGGCTGTTTAGGTCTCCCATAATATCGCCCATGAATTCCTCGGGTGTTACAACCTCCATTTCCATGATCGGTTCGAGCAGTACGGGGGCAGCCTGCTCCATTGCCTTTTTAAAGGCCAGCGAGCCAGCGATCTTAAAGGCCATTTCAGATGAATCCACGGAGTGATAGGAGCCGTCAAAAACGGTTGCTTTAAAGTCGATACAGGGATATCCTGCAAGCACGCCTTTTTGCGAGGCTTCTGCAATCCCCTTGTCCACCGCAGGAATGTAGGTCTTGGGGATCACGCCTCCCACAATCCGGTCGACAAACTGATATCCTTCCCCGCGCTCCAGTGGTTCGAACTCCACCCAACAGTCTCCGTACTGGCCGTGGCCGCCTGACTGTTTCTTGTGTTTGCCCTGGACGCTCACCTTTTTCTTGAAGGTTTCCTTGTAAGGGATCTTGGGAATATTAAGGGTGACTTCCACGTTGTACTTGCGTTTGAGCTTTTCCACCATGGTCTCGATATGCACCTGGCCCTGTCCTATCAAAAGGGTCTGGCGGGTCTCGTCGTTTCTCTCCAGTTTTAAGCCGGGATCTTCTTCGATCAGCCTTGTCAGTGAGGAATAAAGCTTGTCCTCGTCTCCCTTGGATTTTGGCGCAATGGCAAACGAGACAAGGCCGGGCAGGGGTTGTGCCGGCTGGTATTGAATCTGTTTGTCCGAATCACACAGAGTATTTCCGGTAACAGTCTCTTTTAATTTGGCAACGGCAAGGATATCGCCGGGCTCCGCTCCGTCAACCGGTTTCTGCTCCTTTCCTTTGATCCGGAGCAGTTGATTGTAGCGTTCCTTTGCCTGCTTGTTGGGGTTGTAAAAGGTGCCGTCAGGTCCTAGTTTTCCTGAAAAAACCTTGAACAGGTTAAGCCTGCCTGCATAGGGATCGGCCACGGTTTTAAAAACCAGGGCGGAAAACGGGGCGTCAGGCGAGGGGTCCCGCTGTTCTTCATTTTCGGTTCCGGGCGCGTAACCGGTCTTCGGGCCGCGTTCCGCCAAAGAGGGCAGGGCGTCTGTCATCAGGTCCGCGAGCATGTCCGCTCCTATATTAAGCGTGGCAGAGCCGCACATAACCGGGACAAAAACCTTTTCAAAGGTTCCTTTTCTTAAGGCGCGCAAGATTTCTTCATCTGAAAGGGACTCTCCCTCCAGGTATTTTTCCACAAGCTCGTCATCTGCTTCCGCAATATTTTCGATCATGGTCTCACGTTCTGCCTCGGCTTTTTCCTGCATATCTGCCGGGATATCCGCGGCCTTTGCTTTTCCGTCTTCGTAAATCCAGGCCTTCATGTTTACAAGATCCACAATACCCTTGAAATCCGCCTCCTGTCCGATGGGCAGTTGCAGTATAATCGGTTTTGGGGAAAAGATTTCAACCGCGTCGTTGAAAGCCTTGTAAAAATCCGCCCTTTCCCGGTCCACCTTGTTGATAAAAAGGATGCGGGGCAGGTCGAATTCATCCGCATATTCCCATGCCTGCTCGGACTGGACCTTTATGCCGTCCACAGCGTCTATTACCACTACCGCCCCGTCTGCTGCCTGTATGCACATACGGGTGTCTGAAAAGAAGTTCTGGTCGCCCGGGGTGTCAATAAGATTCACCCGGTGGTTTTTCCAGGGAAACTGATGGAAAGAGGTTGTAATACTGCTTTTTCGCCTGAGTTCTTCAGGCTCGAAGTCCAGAGTTGCATTTCCTTCGTCAACGCTTCCGAAGCGCTTTGTAACTCCCGCGTTATAGAGCAGCGCTTCTGCCAGGGATGTCTTGCCGGATCCACCGTGTCCGATCAGGGCGACGTTTCTTAGGTTTTCTGTCATAGCGATCCTAACTCCTCTCTATTCTACTGGATTTACATGCGGAACAAGTCTGTTTTAGTGTATTTTTTTAACCATTTACCCCCAAAAAATCAACCCAAAAACTTCAGTCAGGGAACGGATTTTAAGTCCGTCCTCCATTAAGAACCGTTAACAATTGAATAAATTCCCGGTTGCCCTTGGGACCAAGGATCGGCGAATCAGTTGCCTGAACCGGCTTAAGGCCGCATTCCGCAAAAAAGGCCGAAAGATCGGAAATCACCCGCCGGTGCAGATCCGGCTCCCGGACCACGCCGCCCTTGCCCACCTCGGCGCGGCCGACTTCAAACTGCGGCTTGATAAGAGCGAGAATAAACCCTCCCGGCTTCATAAATTTTTTTACCACGGGCACCACAATTCTAAGCGATATAAAGGATACGTCAATTGCAGCAAGATCAAAATCGCCGGGCAGGTCTTTACCGGTTACATGCCTTATGTTAGTCCGCTCCAGCACTTTTACCCGGGAATCCTGACGCAGCTTCCAGGCAAGCTGGCCGTAGCCAACGTCCACTGCATATACGCAGGCGGCCCCGCGCTGGAGCAGGCAGTCGGTAAATCCGCCGGTTGACGCCCCCACATCCAGACACCTAAACCCTGATACATCGATCTTAAAATGCGAAAGACCGTGGGCGAGTTTCTGTCCGCCGCGGCTGACATAGTCTGTTTGAGGGGCCCTGCTTGTCACATGGGCTTCTGCATCAATGAACATACCCGGCTTGTCCACAGGATGATCATCCACAAGAATATGCGCCGCCATGATAAGCCCCTGTGCTTTATGGCGGCTTTCTGCAAGTCCTTTTTCCACCACCAGGACATCCAGGCGTTTTCTGTTCTGCCGGGTTTCGCTCATCTGGCCTGCTTCCCGGTGTACAAAGCTTCTGCAGCCTCTGCCACCGCCTTTGCATCAACGCCGTAATGCGCGCGCAAAACATCTTTTGCGCCGTGGGTGACAAATGTGTCCCGAATTCCCACGCGGCTTATGCTGTAATTTGTAACCCCGCATTCGGCCATGGCTTCGAGCACTGCACTGCCGAAACCTCCGTGCAATAAGTTTTCTTCCACCGTGACCACGCGGGGAATCTTTCCGATTAACTCTGAAATCAGCTCGGAATCAACTGGCTTGACAAACCTTGCATTTACCACAGTAGCATGGATGTCTTTTTCCTGTCCCAAAATTTTTGCAGCTTCTATCGCTTCAAGCACGGAATATCCGATGGCAAGGATCAGCACATCATCGCCTCTTGTAAGGACTTTGGCTTTTCCTATTGGAATCGGCTGATCTACTTTTTCCGGAGCGACTCCCGTGGCCTTGCCCCTGGGATAACGAAGTGCTATGGGGCCGGGATGGTTTATTGCTGTCAGAAGCATGCGTTGCAGCTCGTTTTCATCCATGGATGCCATTACCACCATGTTGGGCAAAGACCGCAGATAGGTGAGATCAAACAGGCCGTGATGCGTGGGGCCGTCTTCTCCCACGATACCGCCGCGGTCGATCGCAAACACAACAGGCAAAGATTCCATGCAGACATCGTGGATGATTTGATCATAGGCTCGCTGGAGAAACGTGGAGTAAATAGCCACCACGGGTTTTAATCCTTCGGTTGCCATGCCCGCGGCAAAAGTAACCCCGTGTGACTCTGCAATACCGACGTCATATAGCCTGTCCGGAAACTTGCGGGCAAAATCCATCAGCCCCGTGCCTTCAGGCATGGCGGCGGTGACCGCGACAATGCTTTCATCCTTTTCAGCAAGTTCCACCATGGTTTTGCCGAACACCGAGGTGTAAGAGGGGAGGGTCGAGCATTTCACGCGTCCGCCGGTTTTTGCATCAAAGCAGCCCACTCCGTGAAAATAGACGGGATTTGTTTCCGCAGGGGCATACCCATGGCCTTTGGAGGTTGCCACGTGAAGAAGCACCGGTTCGTCAAGGTTTTTTATATTTTCAAGGATATCAATCAACTGGTTTATGCGGTGTCCTTTAATAGGGCCGAAATACTCGAAGTTGAAAGCTTCAAAAAGCATGCCCGGCGTGACAAATGCCTTTAAAGACTCCTCCACCCTTTTGGCAAACTGATAGGCATCGTTTCCGATCCTGGGAAGCGAGCGCAGCAGTTCGCCGAAATCCTTTCTTTTCTCCTGAATGTATCTGGCCGAAAACGTCCGGCTCAAAAGCGAGGACAGGGCGCCCACATTGGGCGAAATTGACATCTCGTTGTCGTTTAAAATTACTATCAGGTCCTTATGAATCCCGCCTGCCTGGTTTAAGCCCTCATAAGCCAGTCCCGCAGTCATGGAGCCGTCGCCTATTACGGCCAGGACCTTTCCATCTTCTTTTTTAAGGCGCCTGGCACACGAGATCCCCAGTCCGGCGGATATCGACGTGCTGCTGTGACCTGTGGAAAATGCGTCATACGGGCTTTCCGTTATTTTTGGAAATCCGGAAATCCCGCCGAACTGCCGCAATGTGGAAAAACTATCCCGCCTTCCTGTCAAAAGCTTATGAGTATAAGACTGGTGTCCCACATCCCAGATCAGCTTATCGGAGGGGATATCAAATACATAGTGAACCGCAATGGCAAGCTCCACAACCCCCAGATTGGAGGCCAGGTGTCCGCCGTTTTTGGATACCACCTCCACGATCCGCTGCCGGATTTCGCGTGCCAGATCCTGGAGATCGGAGCGGGGAAGTTGTTTTAAGTCCGAAGGAGAATTTATTTGTTCAAGCAAACTCACGAGGAATCAGTTCTTTCTTATTTTTTGTTTTTGAATTTTTAGTTATTGTTTCGAATTTCGATGTTCGGGTTTCGTATTTTTTTATTTATCCCTCTTTATTATATAGGTGGCCAGCGCCGCCAGGGGCTCTGCCTTGTTATCAAATATCGTGATGGCCTGCAAGGCATTGTTTACAAGATTTTCAGCATATTCGGCGGCTTTTTCAGGGCCCATGAGGGCGGGGTAGGTTGACTTGCCCCTTGCGGAATCCGTTCCCGACGCCTTGCCCATTTTTTCCGGATCTCCGTTCACATTTAAAATATCGTCTGTCACCTGGAAGGCAAGCCCTATGTTTTCGGCATATTCGGCCAGGGCGGTTACCTGTTTTTCATCCGCACATACAAGCAATGCCCCGGAAACGACAGATGCCTTTATAAGGGCGCCGGTTTTCAGGCTGTGCATTTCCTTTAACGGATCCAGTGCGAGGTTTTCACCCTCTGCTGCGATATCGCGCATTTGTCCCTCTATCATTCCTCTGTATCCGGCAGCTTGCGCAATAATACGGATTACGCGCAGCAAGCCGGCAGCATCCGCATCAGGTTTAACCGCGCAACCTGTCAGATTTTCGAATGCCAGGGTCAAAAGGGCGTCGCCCGCCAGGATAGCGGTTGCCTCGTCATATTCCACATGACAAGTGGGCCTGCCTCTGCGCAGAGCATCGTCATCCATTGCCGGCAGGTCATCATGGATCAAAGAATAAGTATGAATCATTTCAAGTGAACAGGATGCCTGCAGAACGGTATCTCCGGCATGGCCCGCAGCTTCGGCGGCAGATATGCACAGCACCGGCCGCAGGCGCTTGCCAGAACCCATCAGTGAATGGACCATGGCGCGACAGAGCCTGGAATCAACCCGGCTGCAATCCAAAATCTCACTTAGCCTGTCATCTACCAGGCTGCGTTTTTCTTCCAGATAAGCTTTGAAATCAAACGCTTGTCGGTCCGGCCTGCTATTCATTTCCCCCCGGGCTGCTCTGCTGCTGATCGTTTGTTTCAAAAGACGTCTCCTTTACAGAACCGTCCTCCTGCTGCATAAGTGCGGTGATCTTTTTTTCAGTCTCATCGAGCTTTTCAAAACAGGAGCGCGAAAGGGCAACACCTTCCTCGAATTTTTTTAACGCTTTATCCAATGGCAAATCCCCGGCTTCAAGTTCTTCTACGATTTTTTCGAGCCGTTCCATGGACTCTTCAAAGCTCTTCTTTGCCATTTTCAAATTTCCTTTCGATTCGACAATTTATACTACCTTTTGAAAGTATTACTTCAACTTCTCCGCCTTCCTCGGCGTCTGCTGCGTTTTTTAGAACAATCTTATCAGGCAGGCTCCGTGTGATGCTGTAGCCGCGATCCAGCACAGCAGCCGGACTGAGCGCATACATGCGTCCGTACAACCCTTCAAGGGCGGAGCGCTTCTGCTGAACAACCGTGTCGGCGGCAGCTTTCAGCCTGCCGTATAGATTGGACCGCCTTTCGTATAAGGCCCGGATCCTGTTATGGACAGGGGCTGCGAAAAGACGTCGCCTGCGCCAGGCCAGGTGCTCGCGCCTGCGGTTTACCAGGCGCCGCATGGCATTGGCAAGCCTTAAGGTGTCCTCATCAATGC
>JAIPDT010000144.1 GCA_021737545.1 Desulfobacteraceae bacterium | reverse complement strand
GCCGGATCATTTAAAGATGCGATTCCAAGATCTCCGGAGATCTCCATCATTTTTGTTTCCCAGGGTCCAAGAAAAAATGTACCGGACAAAATGGCGGCTACTGTAACAATCCATTTAAATATCAACCATTTGTGTTTAAAAAATCCCCAATTGCTCAAAGACGAGTATATAAGGCCGGTAATCAGACAACCGATAGCCCCGGGGATAACAACCACATAAATATCAATATGGTGAATGCTTTTGTTTATTCCGTATAAGACGCCCCCGTCAGTTCCCCCTCCTTTTAAGAAATAAAGCAAGAGAAGTGAAACACCGCCTCCAACCCAGCATGCAACCGTAATCATATGAAAGAATTTGACCCATTTAAGTCCTTTTGCTTTCAGCTTCAACATGAAAAACTCCATTCTAACCTAAAGAGATTTTTTAAAACTCGTCTTATAAAACAAGGAAATGTTCCGGTTCAGTTTATTATTCACGGGATTTATCAACTCGTAACCGGAGTTTTACGTGCTTTTAGCATGAGGCCCAGCAGAAATGCGGCTGTTATCAGTGCCATGGCGCAAACACCGAATGCGATAAGATAATCCCCGCTTACGTCAAAAATGAATCCTCCTATTGCAGGGCCGATTGCAGCTCCCACAGCCCATCCGCCTGATAATATCCCCATGATTACTCCAAGCTGGCTGGTCCCGAAAATATCTCCGATAAGACTCGTTATTATTACGCCGGCTCCACCCCACAAGAACCCATAGATGACGGCAAAGGTGTAGAGCATCCATAACTGGGATGATGCCAAAAGCCAGAGTAATGACGCGAACTGGATAAGCAGGCAGAAGATCCCTAAATTTCCTCTTCCAAAAATGTCCGATATTTTTCCGATTACCAATCGTCCGGGGATATTCGAGATCCCCAGCAGGCTCAGTATGTAGGAGGCTTCTATTGGTGAAACCCCCATTCCCGTTGCATAGGGGATAGAATGTACGAATATCATATGGAGGCTGAGGGATAAGAGGAGCCAGACAATACCCAGAAACCAGAACTGTTTCATCTTCCATGCCATGCCTAATGAAATACCGGCAGCCGGAGGATTCGGATTATTTTTCAGATGTTTGTTTTTCCGCAAATCAGGTTTTACGCCGTCAGGGAAAAGTCCCAAATCCGAGGGTTCTTTTACAAGAAAAAGGGAAAGGATGATTATGCCGGCCCCGGCGATTATTCCCAGAATCATGAAAGCTGTTCGCCAGTCAAAACTGGAAATCAGATAGGTGGCAAAAGGAGCGAAAACAATAGCACCGACGCCCCCTCCAGAAGAAGTAATCCCGATTACGAGACCTTTCTTTTTAGAAAACCACCTGGAGGCAGTAGTGTTAATGATACCAAAGATGGCCCCGGTTCCCATTGCAAGCAACAGGCTGTAGGTTAAAAACAACTGCCAAGGGGACTGGACAAGACTGGTCAAAAATAGGCTTAAGCCGGTAAATAAGCCCATAAATAAAGTTATTTTCCGAGGTCCGTATTTATCCATAACCCAGCCGCCAATAACGGCCATAATTGCAGAAAGAAGCATATAAACGGAGAAGATGCTTGAAGTTGCAGCCCTGGAAAAAACGAAATCCACCTCTATGGATTCCAAAAATACCCCGAAGGAATAGCGCATCCCAAGACCGATAACACTTATCAGGAAACCGGCTACGGCAATGATCCATCCATAGAAAATTTTATTAAAGCCTATCATATGTTGAAATTTTAACTTCCTATACTGAAAATTGATATTCTGTCTTGATATGATTTCTGGAACATTAAGCTGTTTCAAAAGTAAAAGTCAAAGATTTCTTGTATAAAGGCTCTTTTCTGCATGAAAAGACTGGTTATTATGGGCAAAGCCTGGAATTTGAATTAATTGGAGGCAATCACGTCTTTACCCATAAATCGTGTCTTGTCATATTTATTGTAATAGCAATGAACTTCCAGTTCTCATCTTTCGTAAAGGCTTTCAAGTCTCAGGTTTTTTGTAAATAGAAATAAGCCTTATTGAAGTGTCGTTTTTATCCTCGTCTTTCTTGAAACCAATAAGGTTACATATAATACAGTGTCGGATATAAATATGACCATCCGTTTTGCCAACTCAGTAGAATCACTCAATGTGGAGCATATTAAAAAGAATCCGGAAGTGCATTTTACATGCGGCGCAGCAACACCTTCGGACACGGGACTCTACCTCCAAATACAAGGAAAGGCTCATCTCACTAAAGAAAAGAAGGAACGACACGGTTTCTGGAATGGTTCGCTCAAGAATTATTTTGATGATCCTGATTACGGAATCATAATAATTGAGCCGTTGCCGCAAGCTTCGCAGCGCTGCGCATCAACGCTTACAATGCTGCCGGGGGTTTTGCTTTCCGATGGCTGCAGAGTATTCGTTTCCATTTGATTGACCAGTATCGCGCCGGAATCGGATAATTGGTCCAAGGGCTGCAGGTCAATTCTGTTTTGACTGTGCCAGCCGCCTTTTAATCTTCGGCCATGGTAGCACATTTTTTTATCTTTATGGCCGTGGTGTCCGTGTTTATGAACTTTTTGTTTTTTATGGCTGCATATTTCGGATTTGTGCTTGTGGTTATGACTTCCATGTTTCTTAAGACTTTTGTGCCTATTTCCCATTCCCGGCATTTAAATACTCCTAATTTAAAAGAGGACCTATCCTTATCCTAACAAATGGTGAGTGTGTTTTAATGTTCTAAGATCCTCTAAACTTTCTGCTTTAATACTTTTAGAAGTTTACCTGATCGACGCCCTTGAGTCCAATGATTTCTCTGGCTTCAGAAGGTGTGGCAGGCTCAATACTTAATTGCTCGGCCATTTTAACCACCCGTTCCACCTGCTCGGCGCTGCTGCGGGCCAGCCGCCCGTATCCGCAGAACAGGCTGTCTTCCATTCCTACGCGGACATGTCCGCCCATGACAAGCGTAACCGCAGCCATTCGCAATTGATCCTTGCCTACGGCAGCTACAGACCAGGTGAAATCGCCAAGGTTCTTGCGGGTCAATTCATGAATAAAGCTAAGGGTTTCAGGTGCAGCGGGCATGCCGCTCAAAGCTCCCATAACATACTGCAGGTGCAGAGGGCGATCCAGATATTCATGTTCCAGGAGCCAGGCAACATTACTTATCTGCCCCGAATCCCAGATTTCGATTTCAGGCTTTGTATTATTCTCCCGATCAGTGAGGCTGAATTTCTTCATCATTTCGAAAGTGTTTTCAAAAATAAAATAATCCCTGGCAATGTGTTCGTGTTCCCAGTCATACTTTAGTTTATCTTTAATTTTGGGATACATGTGTTCCATTGTTCCGCTTAATGCGCCACAGTTGAGTGTCGCCAGTTCAGGTTTGAATTCAGGCACCACGGCAATGCGTTCATCTTTGTTTCCTGCACCGCCGGTGGTGATGCAGATAATCATATCCTCGGTACGACGTTTGATTTCGGTACCAATTTCCCTAAACAAGTTCAGATCCGCAGATGGTTCACCATTTTCAGGATTACGGGCGTGCACATGGGCGATGGCAGCTCCCGCTTCATAAGCCTTGACAGCGTCCTCGACAATCTGCTGAGGAGTTACAGGCAGATATGGTGACATGGTGGGGGTGGGCCCCGCACCGGTGATTGCGGCTGTAATAATTACTTTACGCAAGGTTTTTTCTTCACTCATAGTCCTTTCCCTTTCTTAAAGACGATAATTTCAGTTCAATTCTCCACGGATCTAAAAAGAGCTAATTGTTTGAGTAATCGTCTGTTGATTTGTTCAGTTATTTTTTCCCGGCTCTGACCGGTATAATCGTACCAGCCCTGACCCGATTTCAGTCCCAATTCACCTTTCTCCACTTTTTCCAGCAAGATGGGTGAAGGCTCCGTTTTATTGCTCAATACTTTAAAAATATTGCTTGATACTCGAGCGGAAGTATCAAGACCGATCATGTCCTCCTGAGCCATGGGCCCCATACATGCCAGGCGGAAGCCGTAACTGGCCTTTACGGCTGTGTCCAAATCTTCTGGTGTAACAATTCCTTCGTCGATTAAATAATCGATTTCACGCTCCATGGCCCCGGTTAAGCGGTTTATGATAAAGCCGGGCACGGGTTTTTTTACAATCACGGGTTTTTTACCGGTTCTCACCATAAGTTCCCTGGTTTGTTCCACTGCATTTTTCCCGGTATTTTTTCCCGTATGAATCTCCACCGCCGGAATAATGTGGGCAGGATTAAAATAGTGCACACCCAGCATACGCCGAGAGGTTCGCATTCCTCCGGTTAAATCATCCATGGTTATGCTGCTGGTATTGCTTGCAATTATAGTTTCCTGCGGCAATGAGTCCAATTGATTAAAAATCATCTTTTTGGTCTCCATAACCTCAGGGACGCTTTCAATAACAAAATCAGAACCTGCTGCATCTTCAGCTATATTTCCGGAGGTGATAAGCTTTATTCTTGAAAGAATGACCGAGGGTGGCTCGCTCAACAGGTTAAACTCATCGAACAAGCGTAAATTGTCATCCACACTTGCCAGACTCTGTTCCAACAACTGTTTGTCAATATCCATCATTCTTACAAAAATGCCCGCCTCTGCAAAGCATTGTACGATTCCAACCCCCATGGTTCCGGCACCGATTACAGAGACGCAGTTAGTCTTTTCGGAAGTCATGACACCTCCATTTTAACCAAAATTTAAAAAGTTAAATCTCAACCACAATTACAAGCACCTCGGCCGCTTGACCGTTATTCACTGTGAGTTCCCGTTCTTCTCCGGGTGCAATGTATATCAAATCACCGGCGTTTAAAGTGTGCGTCTCTCCGTTGTTTTTGCCTTTTACGGTGATAGACCCCTTTGTAACATAATACGTTCGCTCCACCGGCGCAGATGACATTTCAGCGCCGCCGTTGGGATGAAAGTATGAATAATTAATAATGGTTCGTTTGGTATGATCCTTTGTCAGTTTTAAAACTCCAAAGACACCATAATGCTGCGGAGCATCATAAGGAGCTCCTGCGCCCGATTCAACACTTATCATTCCAATATCTCCCCTCAACTTTGTTTATTCAATTTAATTATTTTAAAAATAGCCGTTAAAATTTCCCACTGTTTGAGGACGTGCGCCCGGGTTTGAGAATTTTAACAAGCACGGTTCAACGCGCTCAAAATGACCCCGCAACGAAGAAATGGACTTCCTTCTACGCAAAAATACCGCCGCGGCGGTGCAGGTTGCTTTTTACAAAATTTTCAGACTTGATCGGTTATATGCCAAAGTTTTCTATTTTTAAATTTAAATTTAATATTAAGAATCTATTATCAATCCAGCGCAAAGTCAAGCCATTTTTTGTTCAACTCGCCAAGTGCCATGAGATGGGGTATTAGGTTATTTTCTTTAAGTTATTTTTATTTTCCCTTGGAAAAAATTCTTGACAGCCAAAAATCATTTCATTTAAAGTTAAAAATAAACAATTAAAGATTTAGATATAAGCAACTTGATTACTTACTATAACAGCGGGAGGATTAATGGCTGAGAAAACATTTATTAATTCCACAGTAGGCGGTGCTGTTCGTGTGCATGTGGAAGACGGAAGAATTACCAAGATTCGTCCAATAGTATTTGATGATAACGATGCTCCTTCCTGGACTATCAAGGCCAGGGGGAAGGAGTTTACTCCATTCAGGCAGACCATGCCGTGTCCATATACCGTAACTGAAAAATCAAGGGTATACTCTGATCAAAGAATAAAATACCCGTACAAACGTAAAGATTTTGACCCGAATGGCAACAGAAATCCGCAAAACAGGGGAAAGTCTGAGTATGTAAGGATATCCTGGGATGAGGCGTTTGATATTGTTGCCTCAGAGATCAAAAGAATAAGAAAAACATATGGCCCGGCTGCGATTACAGGCTCAACAAGCTCTCATGCCGATTACGGCCTGCTTCATTATAAAATGGGTGCCTTCGGGCGCTTTTGGCAGCAGTTAGGTTTTTCATTTATTATGGACAATCCCGACAGCTGGGAGGGCTGGCACTGGGGAGCGACTCATGCATGGGGATATTACTGGAAGCTTGGGGTATGCGATAATTTTGACATGGTTGAAGAAGCCTTAAAGCATACTGACCAGATTGTTTTCTGGGGGGTGGATCCCAATACCAGCGGAGGCTATCCGGACAGCATGCAGTGGCGACTGTGGTGCAAGGAGCTTGGTATTAAAATGATATTCATAGACCCCTGGTGCAATTATACGGCAGCCACCTGGGGGGACAAATGGATTGCGCCCAGACCAGGAACGGATGCGGCTATGGCCGAAGCAATTGCATATGTCTGGATTAAAGAGGACACGTATGACAAATGGTTTATCGAAAACCGTACAGTGGGATTCGAAGAATTCAAAAAACAGGTCCTCGGCGAGACCGATGGAATACCGAAGACACCGGAATGGGCGGCAGATATATGCGAAATTCCGGCAAGAGACATTTATGCCTTGGCCAGGGAATGGGCTTCAATGCCGACTATGCTTGGATGCGGAGCGCAGTACGGGGTAAGTAGTGCATGCCGCCAGCCTTACGGAACCGAATGGGCCAGAATGATGGTATTTCTGATGGCAATGCAGGGCCTTGGGAAAAAGGGAGTGAATGTTTGGGGCGGCGCAGCCATGGGTCCCCCTACAGATTTTTCCTTTAAAATGTTCGGATATTCCGACGCAGGCTGGGATACATTTTCAATAGTTGCAGAAGAAGGGGCCCAAAATTCGGTGAGTCAGAAGGTATATCGCCTGCTGCTTCCGGAGACCGTCATGAATCCGCCGCAGGAATGGATAGGGGAAGGTTTTTGCGGCCAGTCACTGGAGCAGCAGTTTACACAGAACGTATCCCCGGAGCCGGACCCGAACGGAGCACCGATAAAAATGATTTATCGCCAGGGCGGCTCCTATATTTCGACAATGACGGATACAAACCGGTGGGTAAGAATGTATCAGCATGAAAACCTGGAGTTTGCGGTGGCCCAGGATATTCACTGGCAAAGTGAGACAGGATTTGCAGATATTATACTTCCGGCGTGTACAAATTATGAGCGTAAAGACATTT